>DMZZ01000205.1:4828-15116 GCA_003484805.1 Comamonadaceae bacterium
GCCGAGGCCGACTGGATCATCGACCTGGGCCCCGAGGGCGGGGCGGGCGGCGGGCGCATCGTGGCTGCCGCCACGCCCGAGGACGTGGTGCGCCTGGGCACGCACACCGGGGTGGCGCTGGCGCCGGTACTGGGGCGGGGGGAAAGCGAGGGTCAATAGCGAGGGGCCAGGCCGGGCAGGGCGGGTAAGCTTGCGCCCATGCTCGACGACATCCAAAAAACCCTCTGGGCCACCGCCGACAAGCTGCGCGCCAACATGGACGCAGCCGAATACAAGCACCTGGTGCTCGGCCTCATCTTCGTCAAATACATCTCAGACACCTTCGCGGCCCGCCGTGCCGAGCTGACCACGCGCCTCACCAACCCCGACGACGAATACTTCTACGGCGACGCCGACCCGGCCGACATCGAGGCCGAGCTGGAAGACCGCGACTACTACAAAGAGGTCAACGTCTTCTGGGTGCCCGAAGGCGCGCGTTGGGAGCAACTGCGCAACGCCGCCAAACAGCCCGACATTGGCAAACGCATCGACGACGCCCTGACGCACATCGAAGTCGAGAACCCCAAGCTCAAAGGCATCCTCGACAAACGCTACGCCCGCGCGCAGTTGCCCGACGGCAAGCTGGGCGCGCTGGTGGACCTGGTTTCAACCATAGGCTTTGGCGAAAACGTCGCCCAGGCGCGTGACGTGCTGGGCCAGGTGTACGAATACTTTCTGGGCCAGTTCGCCAGTGCCGAGGGCAAGGAGGGCGGGCAGTTCTACACCCCTGCCAGCATCGTCAAAACCCTGGTGGCCATCCTCAGCCCGCACGAGGGCAAGGTGTACGACCCGTGCTGTGGGTCGGGGGGCATGTTTGTGCAGTCTGAGAAATTCATCGAAGCCCACGGCGGCAAGCTGGGCGACGTGAGCATTTACGGGCAAGAGAGCAACCCCACCACCTGGCGCCTGGCCGCCATGAACCTGGCCATTCGCGGCATCGACTACAACCTGGGCCGCGAGCCTGCCGATACCTTCACCCGCAACCAGCACCCCGACCTGCGGGCCGACTACATCCTGGCCAACCCACCGTTCAACATCTCTGACTGGTGGCACGGCAGCCTGGAGGGCGACCCGCGCTGGGAATATGGCGACCCGCCCCACGGCAACGCCAACTACGCCTGGTTGCAGCACATGCTGCACCACCTCAAGCCCACCGGCCGCGCAGGCATCGTGCTGGCCAACGGCAGCATGAGCAGCAGCCAGAACAACGAAGGCGTGATCCGCGCCGCCATGGTCGATGCCGATGTGGTCGAAATCATGGTGGCCCTGCCGGGCCAACTGTTCTTCAACACCCAAATCCCCGCCTGCCTGTGGTTCCTGGCCAGGCAGAAAGCGCGCAAGGGCGAAGTGCTGTTCATCGACGCCCGCAAGCAGGGCCGCATGATCAGCCGTGTGCAAGCCGAGCTGACCGACGACACCATTGCCCGCATCGAAGCCGTAGTGGCCGCCTGGCGCGGTGAGCCGGGCGCAGGCAGCTATGAAGACGTGAAAGGCTTTTGCCGCAGCGTGGCACTCAGCGAGATTTCCCAGCACGGCCATGTGCTCACCCCCGGCCGCTATGTGGGCGCGGAAGAAGTGGAAGACGACGACGAAGCCTTTGCCGACAAGATGCAAAAGCTCACCGAGAAGCTGGGCGAGCAAATGGCCAAGGGCGCGGAGCTGGATGCGGTGATTCGGGCGAAGTTGGGGGGGGCTGGGGTATGAGTTCTGAGGCGGAGTGGAAGCAACTAACCCTCAAGGCTGCCGGAGTTGCGCTAATTGATTGCGATCATCGAACCCCTGCGGCGGCGGACGAAGGGATTCCCTACATCGCCATTCCGCAGTTGCGAGACGGACATATCGTCTTGGATGGTGTCCGCAGAATTTCCGAGGCTGACTACATCGAATGGACGAAGAAACTCTCGCCACAAGCCGATGACGTGATTGTCGTCCGGCGCTGCAATTCCGGTGAACGTGCTCACGTACCGACCAATTTAAAGTGCGCAATCGGCCAAAACCTTGTTGTCCTTCGTTCAGATGGATCAAAAGTTCTGCCGCAGTATTTGCGATGGCTGGTGAGAGGTGTGGAATGGTGGAGTGAAGTTGGAAAGTACATCAATGTTGGGGCTGTCTTTGACAGCCTGCGATGTCGCGACATTCCCAACTTTGAACTGCCTGTTCCCCCGCTTGATCAGCAGCGAGAAATAGCAACAATCCTCGCGTCTATCGACGACCGCATCACCCTCCTGCGCGAAACCAACGCCACCCTCGAAGCCATCGCCCAGGCCTTGTTCAAGTCCTGGTTCGTCGATTTCGACCCCGTGCGCGCCAAGATGGAAGGTCGCACGCCCGAAGGCATGGACGAGGCCACCGCAGCGCTGTTTCCCGATGGGTTTGAAACGTCGGAGTTGGGGGAGGTGCCGAGGGGGTGGCGGCAGCAGACGTTCCGCGACACCATCCAGATCATTGGTGGCGGCACGCCCAAAACCTCCAACCCAGAATTTTGGGGCGGTGACATTCCTTGGTTCTCCGTAGTTGATGCGCCTGGGCCGTCCAATGTGTTTGTGATCGACACCGAAAAGCACATCACCGATGCGGGGTTGCATGGTTCGTCCACCAAACTGTTGCCCATTGGCACAACGATCATTTCAGCGCGAGGAACAGTTGGAAAGCTGGCTCTCACGGGACGGGCTATGGCAATGAATCAGGCTTGCTACGGGTTGCGAGGCAAGGCGGGCGATACCTACTTCACCTACTTCAGCTCAACGCGCTTGGTTCAACAGCTGCAACAGCGGGCGCATGGCTCGGTGTTTGACACCATCACACAAGAGACCTTTGCGGGCGTCCATGTCGCGTATCCGCAACATCCCGTCATCGAAGCGTTTGATGTGACGGTGAGCCCCTTAATGGCGCGTATTCGAGAAAACCTGTTCCAAGCCCAAACTCTCTCCACCCTCCGCGACACCCTGCTCCCCCGCCTGATCTCCGGCCAGCTGCGCCTGCCCGATGTCCAGGCCGCCGCCGAGGCCGCCCTGGGCGGTGCGCTGCAGGCATGAACGCTCTGTTTTTGATAGCTGCTTGCGCTTATCTATAAAGTGCTAGAGGCTTATTTGCTCTATTGACCGAAATGCCGATTCCTAATCACCGGAGGCCACCGCATGAGCATTCCCTCGAATGAGGACATTTTGGCGCTGCTGGCCCAACTGGATGACTCCATCGCCGACACGCTGGAGAGCGAGTTTCTGGACTTCAAGCCTTCCTTGGGCCCCAAGGAGGATTTGAGGGTGGCCTGCGAATACGCGGTGTGCTTTGCCAATGCCGCCGGGGGTGTGGTGGTTTTTGGCGTGGCCGACAAGCAGCGGGGCCGTGCGCAGGCTATTGTGGGCACGCATGGCCATGATGTGGATGTGTTCAAGCGCGGCATTTATGACGGCACGCGCCCGGGCATCGAGGCCGAGGTACTGGAGTTGTCCGTGCCCGAGGGCACGGGCAAGCTGCTGGTAGTGCGTGTGCCCTCGGGCCAACAAAAGCCCTACGGCACGGCGGCGGGCCTGTTCAAGCAGCGGGTGGGCAAGAACTGCATGCCGCTGGACCGTGTGGTATTCCAACGCGCCCAGGTGGCCAGCGCGGCGCTGGACTGGAGCGGTGCGCCCGCCCAGGGGGTGGCGTTGTCCGACCTGGACCCTTTGCAGTTGGAGCGTGCCCGCCAGGTGCTGCGCAGCAAGGCGCCGTCCTCTGGCCTGCTTGACTTGCCAGACCTGGAGTTTTTGCAAGGCCTGAAGGCTGTGCGTGACGGGGTGGTGACCCACACCGGGGTCTTGCTGTTTGCGCGCCGGGAGGTGTTGGCCCGGTGCTGCCCCCAGGCGCAGTTCCACTATGTGCTGCACGACAGTGAGACCACGGTGGCGCGCAACGATATTGATCGCTTGCCGCTGCTCGAAGCGGTGGAGCGCATGGAGCAGGTGTTTGTGGGCCCGCTGAATCCCGAACGAGAAATTGAGCTGGGCCTGTTCAAGATGCGCATTCCACAGTATCCGATTGAGGGCGTACGCGAAGCGGTACTGAACGCCTTGACGCACCGCGACTATCTGAACCCCGGCGAAATTTTGGTGCGGCATTCGGCCCAAGAGCTGGTGGTGACCAGCCCTGGCGGGTTTGTGGCCGGCATCACGCCCGAGAACATCTTGCGGCACGAGGCCGTGCCGCGCAATCGCACACTGGCCAATGCGCTGGTGAAGCTGCGGCTGGTGGAGTCATCGGGCATTGGGCGGCGGCGCATCTTCCGCTCTGCCCTGGTGTACGGCAAGCGTCGGCCCCAGTACCAGACCGATGGCCACACCGTCACCCTGCGCTTGTTCAACCGCGAAACGCACAGTACCGTCGCCCAGGTGGTGGCGCGGCTGGATGCCGCAGGAGCGGCGGTTTCGCTGGACCATTTGCTGGTGCTGGATGCCCTGGTGGGCCAATCGTTCATGGATGTGGGGGAAGCGGCGCAGGTGCTGCAGCTGCCGCGTGACGATGCGCGCGCAGTGCTGGAGGCCATGTGCGCTGGACCGCTGAATTTGCTGGAGCGCAAAGGGCATACTTCGGCGGCGACATTTCACCTCTCGAAGGGCGTTGCCACGGTCATCAAGGGAAAAGCGGCCTACACGCGGACACGGGGGCTGAACCCGGTGCGTTATGCAGAGCTGGTGCGTGAGTACCTGAGCGACCACCAGCGGATCGACAATGCCCAGCTACGGGAATTGCTGGGGTTAGGAGACTCTCCTTCTGCGCAGGTGGAGGCGTCGCGGCTTTTCAAGAAATGGTGCTTGCCAGAAGGTTTTCTCACCAAGCATTTAGCGCAGGGGAAGCCGTACTACACGCTGCGTTGAGATGAAATGGGGCGTTTAGCAAGTGTTTGGCAATTGCTAAACGTCCCTGTAAAGCCGAATTAAATCAACGGGTTGCAGTTCATTCTGCTAAGTAAATTGCCTTTCAAGAGGCCCGTCGTTTGTCCGTAGTCGGCGCCATGAAAGCGTTCTTTCATAGGTGTCGTTCTTATTAAAGAATGCTTTCACAGCAGAAGCCGATCTGCCTGGAAAGGGCGCTTGGCGATGCATGTCGCACCCCATATGTATAAAAAAAGTCGTTTTCTATACACATGCTGGCTAACATGCATAGAAAACCGATTTTTCTATACACATCCCAGCCCGCCACAGGCTCACCATGCCCCAGCTCCCCCCACTTGAACAGCTGGATGCCGCCCGCTTTGGCACGCCCGCCATCCTGAAAAAGCTGGCCAGCAGCAGCCGCAGGCTGGCGGAACTCAAAGGCATTGCGGCGGCCATTCCCAACCAGGGCATTCTGATCAACACGCTGGGCCTGCAAGAGGCCAAGGACAGTTCGGAGATCGAGAACATCGTCACCACGCACGATGAGCTGTTCAAGGACGATGTGTTGCCTGAGGCCTTTGCCAACCCTGCCGCCAAGGAGGTGCTGCGCTACCGCCAGGCGCTGCGGGTGGGGTTTGAGCAGGTGCGGGCCAGCGGGCTGCTGACGGCCAACCACATCATCCAGATCCAGGGCGAGCTGGAGCGCAACAACGCGGGTTTTCGCAAACTGCCGGGCACGGCGCTGAAGGATGGCGCCGGGCAGACGGTGTACACGCCGCCGCAGGACCCGGCCGAGATCGTGGCGCTGATGCGCGACCTGGAGCGGTTCTTGTACGACACCGATGTGTTGGCCGTGGACCCGCTGATCAAGATGGCGCTGCGCGAAGAAGTGGCCTTCATGCAGGCGGTGAAGGTGATTCTGACCAAGCGCGACATCACCGCCCAGAAGCGCACCGACGCGCAGCGCGACGAGGCCATCCGGCAGATCATCGGCAACGCCGTGGTGTCGGACCAGGTGGTGGACATTTTTGACGCTGTGGGCCTGGACAAACCCAATATTGGCTTGCTGGACGATGGTTTTCTGGCCCAGGTGAAGAACCTGCCCGAGAAGAACCTGGCGGTGGAACTGCTGGAGCGTTTGCTGGAGGGCGAAATCAAGAGCCGCTTTGGCAGCAACGTGGTGCAGGAAAGAAAGTTTTCGGAGCTGCTGGGCAACGTCATCAAGCGCTACCAGAACCGGTCGATTGAGACCGCCCAGGTCATGGAAGAACTGGTGGACATGGCCAAAAAGTTCCGCGAGGCCGCCAGCCGGGGTGAACAACTGGGGCTGACCGAAGACGAAGTGCGCTTTTACGACGCGCTGGCCACCAACGAATCGGCCGTGCGCGAGCTCACCGACGAGACGCTGAAAAAAATCGCTCACGAGCTGACCGAGAACCTGCGCCAGAACCTGGGCGTGGACTGGAGCGAGCGCGAGAGCGTGCGCGCCAAACTGCGGCTGATGGTCAAGCGGATTCTGCGCAAGTACAAATACCCGCCCGACCTGCAGGAGGCTGCGGTGGACCTGGTGCTGCAGCAGGCGCAGGCGCTGGGCGAGAGCTGGGCGGCATGACGCAAGGCACAGCGCTGTCGGCCCCGTGTCCTACGCGCAGAGCGGACGAAGGCGCCCGCCCGGCGCCCGGGGGTGTTCCAAGCATGGATGGCAGGGGTTCAGCGCTTCGGCGCCGGTTCCTCCGGCCCTTACAACCCTCTACGGACACCCATCACCATGAAATCCATGCTCAAGACCTGTGCGGCCCTCGCCGCTGCCTCCGTTCTGGTCGTTGCCTGCGGCGGCGGCAATGACGATGACCCTACCCCCAGCAACGAACCCGGCGTGCTGACCGTGAGCGGCGCCACGCTTTCCGGCCTCAATGGCGTTTACGGCAATGGTGCGTTGAACCTCACCGCGGTGGACCAGGTCAATCCGGTGGGTTCGGTGCCCGAGTTGTGCACCTTCCGCTTCGACGGTGCCAACAAGGTGGGGTCTCCGGCCACGGCGTTTGGTGATATCCGTTATCGCTCCGGTGCGGTGGGTGGCCTTTTCCAGGCCTTCCTGACCTTTGACGGCAAGGAGTACGCCAGCGCCGAGGCCACCGATACGGCGGTGCTGCGCGAGAGCAACCAGGTGCGCTTCAGCGGCAAGACGCTGACCGCCACCGATGGCTCGGCCGCCACGCTGCGCGTGACCGGCATCGTGCCCATGCGCCCGAACCGCCCCCTGGGCTGCTGAGCGCGGGCCTNNCGGACTTGGCCCCTCTGCCCCGGCAGCGGGGCCATTTTTTGGGGGGTGCGTGGCCCCACGCCGTCACAATGGTGCGTGGCTCTTGCTGACCGCTGACACCGATGCCCCCGCCCCCTATTGCCGAACACACCGTCGTCTGGCTGCACCCCGAAGCCCCCCCGAAGCCCGCCGAGGGTGCGCCCTGCAACGGCTGCGGCCTGTGCTGCCTGACCGAGCCGTGCCCGCTGGGCGTGCTGGTCTCGCGCCGCCGCACGGGGGCCTGCGCGGCGCTGCGCTGGAGCGATGCGGACCGGCGCTACCGGTGCGGCATGGTGCAGGCGCCCGGTGCGGTGACCGGCTTCACGCACCCCTGGGCGGTGCGCCTGATGAGGGCGCTGGCGCGGCGCTGGATTGCGGCGGGCATCGGCTGCGATGCCCGATTGCAGGCCCAGCCTCCGGCAGAGCACTGATCTTTTGCTATTGAAAAGAGAGCTTATTGCGCTTGATGCACAAGCGTTGAAGGCCATTTTGCTCTGATTTCTGGACCCGTCGGCCCCCGGGTGTCGGCGCCGTGGGCGGGAAACACCTTCGCGAGCAGGGGCATGGGTCCGCGCATAAATGTGCATTTGTGATGAATCTTAAAATCCGCCGCAGCAGCGCATAGCACGGGATTCCCGAGGGGTTCTTGCAGTGCGTCAATAAAACGGCGCGAGCGCGCGCCAGAACAACAAGGAAACCCACCCATGGACAGTGCAATACTGAGTTTGCTGGGGGCCTTCCTGCTGTCGATCATGGGGCTGTTTGTCTTCATCTGGTCGATGCGCAAGGGGCTGCTGGTCGAGAACCCCCGGGCGGCCTCGGTCATCTTCGCGCGCGGCGAGATCGGCCGGGCCGACGACCCTGCGCTGAACGAGGCCGATCGCGCCCATCTGCAGGCCGCCGCAGCCGAGCCGGGCGACGCTTCGCTCCCGGGCCACGCGCCCGACCCGCACGAGCTGGAGCACCGCGTGCAGGCCGACCGCTCCAGCGCCTTCCCCGTCTTCATGTTCATCGCCTTCGCCATCCTCTGGCTGGTGCTGGGCTCGGTGGCGGGGCTCACGGCCTCGCTCAAGCTGCACATGCCCGACTGGCTGGTGGGCGAGGCCTGGCAGACCTTCGGCCGCGTGCGCACCATGCACCTCACGGCCGTGCTTTACGGCTGGATCACCAACGCCGCGCTCGGCCTCATCGTCTGGCTGCTGCCGCGCCTGCTGCGCACGCGGCTGATGGGTGCGCCGTGGGTGATGTTGGGCGGTGCGTTCATCAACATCGCCATCGCCAGCGCCATCGGCGCCATTGGCGCGGGCTGGAGCGACGGCATGGAGTACCTGGAGATGCCGTGGCAGATTGGCCTGTTCATCGTCGTGGGCTTCGTCTGCATCATCGGGCCGGTGCTGTACACGCTGGTCAACCGCAAGGTGGAATCGTTGTATGTCAGCGTCTGGTACCTCGTGGCGGCGCTCTTGTGGATTACGCTGCTGTTCCTCGTGGCCAAGCTGCCCGGCGTGCACACCGGCGTGCAGCAGGCCACCACCAACTGGTGGTACGGCCACAACGTGCTGGGGCTGTGGTTCACGCCCATCAGCGTGGGCGCCATCTACTACTTCCTGCCCAAGATCATCGGGCGGCCGGTGCGCTCGTACAACCTGTCCATCCTGGGCTTCTGGACGCTGGCCTTCTTCTACGGCCAGGTGGGCGGGCACCACCTGATCGGCGGGCCGATTCCGGGCTGGCTCAGCACGCTGTCCATCGTGCAGAGCATGATGATGATCATCCCCGTGGCGGCCTTCACCATCAACATGGCGGGCACCCTGCAGGGCCGCATGCACCTGGCGCTGCACTCGCCCACGCTGCGCTTCATGATGTTCGGCGGGCTGATGTACCTGCTCTCGTCGGTGCAGGGCTCGCTGGAGGCGCTGCGCAGCGTCAACCAGGTGGCGCACTTCACGCACTTCACGGTGGCGCACGCGCACCTCGGCGCCTATGCCTTCGTGACCATGGTGCTGTTCGGCGCCATCTACTTCATGCTGCCGCGCGTGTTGCACTGGGAGTGGCCGTACCCGCGCCTGATCTCGCTGCAGTTCTGGCTGGCGGCGGTTGGCATCGGCATCTATTTCATCGGCCTGACCATCGGCGGCTGGCTGCAGGGCCTGGCCATGCTCGACGCCTCGCGGCCCTTCATGGAGTCGGTGCTGCTGACCATCCCCTACCTGCAGTGGCGCAGCGTGGGCGGCGCGCTCATGGTGCTGAGCCACCTTGTCTTCGCCGGCCACTTCCTGGCCATGGCGCTGCGCTTCGGACCGCAGCGCACGGGCGCGGCCCTGTTCGCGCCGCAATCGTCCCAGGCCCTGGAGATTGCCCATGGAAAATGAAATCAAGCTGGCCGCCGGGGCCATGGTGTCCCTGGCCGTGGCCACGGCGGCGCTGGTGGTGCTGCCCTATGTGCAGGTGCGCGACCTCGCGCCGCCCGAGGGCCTCAAGCCCTACACCAGCGCGCAGCTGCGCGGGCGTGAGGTCTACATCGCCAACGGCTGCGTGTACTGCCACACGCAGCAGCCGCGCGACCGCAACCTCGGCCCCGACCATGAGCGCGGCTGGGGCCGCGCCTCGGTGCCGGGCGACTACGTGTACGACAAGCCGCACCTGCTGGGCAGCATGCGCACCGGGCCGGACCTGTTCAACATCGGCGCGCGCCAGCCCAGCAAGGACTGGCACNNTGTACCAGCCGCGCGCCTACGTGCCCGGTTCCATCATGCCGGCCTACCCCTACCTGTTCGAGACCAAGGCCGCCGCCGAGCCGGGCGACGAGGTCGTCAAGCTGCCGCCGGGCCAGGGCCCCGCCGGCAAGGTGGTCGTGGCGCGCCCCGAGGCGCTGGACCTGGTGAAGTACCTGCAGGGCCTGGACCACACCTACCCCGTGCTGCCGCCCCCGCCGCGCAGCGCCGCCGGCCCGGCCGCCGGTTCTGCTTCCTGAGGTTGCCCATGCTCGACCAAGACACTTCGCACCGCGCGCAGGAGCGCGAGAACGCCGACCCCGAGGAACGCATCCGTCCCGTGCCGCTGATGGCTGCCGCCATCACGCTGGCCATGGTGC
>DMZZ01000164.1:0-9302 GCA_003484805.1 Comamonadaceae bacterium
GAATACACGGCGCTGGCCGCCAGCCTGTAAGAACCTAAAGAAAAAGGCCCGACCGCTCATCGGAGCGGACGGGCCCTTGTCGGAGCCGAAGGCTTGTTCAGGTGGTCTGCAGCAGGGTCGCCATGCCGGGCGTCTGCCAGACGCTGTGGTCGCGGTTGACCACCAGCGCCTGCACGGCGGGCTGGTCCTTGAGCAATGCGCGTGCACCTTCGCTGCCCAGCACCATGATGGCAGTGCCCAGTCCGTTCACGCTGGCGGCGTCCTTGGCCAGGAGGCTCACGCCGTGCGGCCCCTGGGTCGGGCGTCCGGTGGCCGGGTTCAGGATGTGGTGCTGGCGTTCGCCCTGCGCCATGAAGAAGCGCTCATAGTCGCCCGAAGAGGCCACGATGGCCTGCCCCTGGAGCTGCAGCACGCCGATCATGCGTTCGGGTGCGCGCGGATCGCGCAGGCCCACACGCCAGGCGCGCCCATGCAGCTGGCCGGCGATCAGCACATCGCCGCCGCCGTTGATCATGGCGTTGTCCACGCCATGCTGGCGCAGCGTGCGCATGCCGGCTTCCAGGATCGGTAGCTTGGCGATCCCGCCCAGGTCCAGCGCCATGCCGTGCTGGTTGAGGAAGGCGGTGCCCGAGCGCGCGTCCAGCACCAGGCCGCGGTAACCCACCAGACGGCGCTGCGCCTCGATCTCCCGGGGCGCGGGCAGGGTGCTCTGGCCTTCGCCAAAACGCCACGCCTTCAGTGCACCCACGGTGGCATCAAAGGCGCCGTGCGTCTGGGCCGCAATGCCCTGGGCGGCCTTGAGAACGGCCATGACCTCCGGCGCCACGGCCACGGCGTGCCGACCGGCTGCGCGGTTGATGGCACTGACGGTGCTGTCCGGGCTGTAGCGGGTCATGAGGGCCGTCAGGCGCGCCATTTCCCGCCAAGCCTGGTCCATGGCGGCCTGGAGCGCGCGTGCGTCCGGGCCATGGGTGACCATGTCCACCTGGGTGCCCATCAGGGCGCGGCTGCTGCGCTCGGCCACCGCTGGTGCGGCCGCCAGCGCGGAAGGAATCCAGGCGGCGCTTCCCAGCAGGGGCAGCGCCATGGCCATGCGCCGCCTGCTCAATCCCCGGGGCGGGTTCATGCGGTGCATGGCCGTCTTCGGGTTTAGCTGGACAGGCCGACCATGTAGTCGACGGCGGCCTTGACGTCTTCGTCGGACATGTTGGCGTTGCCGCCGCGCGCCGGCATCATGCCCTTGGCGCCGGTGAAGCCTTCAATGGCGTGCTTGTACAGCGTGTCATTGCCCTGTGCGATGCGCGGTGCCCAGTCTTCCTTGTCGCCTGGCTTGGGTGCGCCGGCCACGCCTGCGGCATGGCACATGGCGCAGGTCTTGCCGTAGGCGCTCTTGCCGGCGCCGCTGTCGGCCACCGGGGCGGCAGGCGCTGCAGGTGCCTCGGCGGCGGCGGGCGCGGGTGCTGCAGCAGGGGCCGCCGTTTCAGTGGGCTTCTTGTCGCCGCAGGCGGTCAGGAAGAAAGCCAGTGCGGCTACGGCGAGGACAGAGGTGGGTTTATGCATGGGGAGTTTCTTGAAATTGAAAGGTGAAAACAGCAGCATGCCATGCCTGCAAAAGCGCTGCTTTGTGAAGAAAGCAACCGCTCCGTACGCATGAGGTGCGACGGCATGCCATCGGGTGCGATCGGGTGGTGTTGCGGGTAGGTTGAAAGCCATTACTGCGGAGCCATGGAAGGCTTGTCCGGCACCGAGCGCGCAACCCATAATGTAAAACAAGAATTGGGCCTGCTGCTTATGGGGTCTTGCAACCAACCGTGACGAATGTCAAGGACAAGCGCATTTGCCCTCCTATACTGGTCACCCATGAAAACCCTGAGATCCATGACCCGACTGCGCTGGTGGGTGTTGGCGTGGTTTGCGCTCTGTCTGGGTGTGGCGGTGGCGTCTCCGCTGGTTCAGCCCAAAGCCATGGATGTCGTCTGCTCGAACGCCGGCGGCGTCAAGATTGTTGTCCATGCCGATGACGGCCCTGTGAAGCACGGGGCCAAGGGCATGGAATGTCCCCTTTGTCTGCTGGAGACTGCTCCACCAGAACCCTCGCAAGCCCGGTTGCCGGCACTTCTGCCGCTGGCACGCCAGCCCCTGCCCTTGTCCTGCGTGCATCCCGTGACTGCCATGGCGGCACCACCCCCGGCGCGGGCTCCTCCGTTTTTCCTGAGCCAATCCTAAGAGAGGTAATCACCATGAGCGATAAGAGAGAAGACCTGAGTACCGAAACCGCCGGCATGGGCCGACGCCGTTTCATCAATACCGCTGCCGTAGCGGGCCTGGCGGTGGGCGTTGCCGCGTGCAATGACAAGCCGGCCGCAGCTCCGGCTGCAGCACCGGCAGCCCCGGCCCCCGCCGCACCAGCGGCAAAGGGCGGCGCCAATGTGCACCTCAAGCCCGGCGAGCTCGACACTTACTACGGTCTGTGGAGCGGTGGTCATACCGGCGACATGCGCGTTCTGGGCCTGCCATCTGGCCGTGAAATCCACCGCATTCCCTGTTTCACGATGGACGCACTGGTGGGCTGGGGTGTCACGAACGAATCCAAAAAGGTCATGGGCACCAAGGCTGACGGCAGCCTGCGCTACACGGTCGCAGATACCCACCACGTCCACGCCTCCTACAAGGACGGCAACTACGACGGCCGCTACGCCTGGATCAACGACAAGATCAACAGCCGCCTCGCCCGTATCCGCCTGGACTACTTCGTCTGCGACAAGATCACCCAGCTGCCCAATGTGCAGGGTTTCCACGGCATCTTCCCGGACAAGCGCGACCCGGTCGATCCAGCGATCAACTACACCACGCGCGTGTTCTGCGGCGCCGAGTTCAGCATCCCGCTGCCCAATACCGGCTCCGAGGATCACACCAAATACCGTTCGCTGTTCACCTGCGTGGACGCCGAGACGATGGAAGTGCGCTGGCAAGTGTTGATCGACGGCAATTGCGACCTGACCGCCACCTCGTACGACGGCAAGCTCGCGGCCACCAACCAGTACAACGTCGAAATGGGCGCCAAGTACGAGGACATGATGTCCGCCGAGCGTGACGCCTGCCTGTTCTTCAACATCGCTCGCATCGAAGAAGCCGTCAAGGCCGGCAAGTTCAAGACCTACGGCAACTCGAAGGTGCCGGTGGTGGACGGCACCCGTGAATCCAACAAGGATGCCAAGACCGCTCTGACCGCCTACGTCAGCGTACCCAAGAACCCGCACGGCGTGAACGCCAGCCCCGACCAGAAGTACTTCATCTGCGCCGGCAAGCTCTCGCCCACCGGCACCGTGATCGAGCTGGCCAAGGTGCTCGACTGGTTCGACGGCAAGCTGGAGAAGGAAGACGACGCCATCGTCGCCGAGATCGAACTGGGCCTGGGCCCGCTGCACACCGCCTTCGACGGCCGTGGCAACGCCTACACCACCCTGTTCCTCGACAGCCAGGTGGTCAAGTGGAATGTGGAAGCCGCCATCAAGTTCCACGCCGGTGACAAGAGCGCCAAGTATGTGCTGGACCGCCTGGACGTGCACTACCAGCCGGGCCACATCAACGCCTCGCAGTCCGAAACCATCGCCGCCGACGGCAAGTACCTGGCCGTGGGTTGCAAGTTCTCCAAGGACCGCTTCCTGCCTGTGGGCCCGCTGCACCCCGAGAACGAACAGCTCATCGACATCTCGGGCGACAAGATGGTTCTGCTGGCCGACCACCCCGTGCGTGGCGAGCCGCATGACTTCATCATCTTCAAGCGCGACCTGCTCAAGCCCAAGCAGGTCTACAACCTGGATGATTTCCCGTTGGCCATCAAGGATGCCAAGGACACGGGTGTGTTCCGCAATGGCAAGAAGGTTACCGTCAAGATGACCTCGCAGGCGCCGGCCTTCAGCATGCGCGAGTTCAAGGTGAAGAAGGGTGACGAAGTCACACTGATCCTGACCAACCTCGACAAGATCGAAGACCTGACGCACGGTTTCGCCATCCCGAACTACAACGTCAACTTCATCGTCAATCCGCTGGAAACGGCTTCGGTGACCTTCATCGCCGACCAGCCCGGCGTGTTCTGGTGCTATTGCACCCATTTCTGCCACGCGCTCCACCTTGAAATGCGCACGCGCATGATCGTGGAAGCCTGATAGGCGGTTTACCGGGAGGCTTGGCGCAAAGGCGCCTGGCCTCCCTTGTTAGGAAAGCGTGATGACTTTGCTGGGCCAACGGTTTGCGATCCTGGGGGTCGCTTTTTTTCTGGTGCTGTCGCTGTTTGCGCCGCGTGTTCAGGCGGGAGCCTACGAGGCGGAGTTGTCGGCGGAACTGGCCACGGCCAAAGACATGTGCGCGTTGCTGCCCTGCACGGAGGTTTTCCCCGGGGCCAAATATTTCTCAGAGCGCAAGGGCCAGCCACCGTATGTGGAGGCCTATGACAACGACACCGCCGAGAAAAAGCTGCTCGGCTATGTGATGCTTTCGACCGACATCACCGACACGCCGGCCTACTCTGGCAAGCCGGTGGTGACGCTGATCGGCATGGACCTAGAGGGGCGTTTTGTCGGCGTGCAGGTGCTCAAGCATTCCGAACCCATCCTGCTGCTGGGCATTCCCGAATCGGCCCTGGTCAATTTCAACAACCAGTACCTGGGCAAGTCGGTCAAGGACACCATCGAGGTCGGCCCGTCCCGGCCCGAGGAAAACGTGATTGGTCTGGACGCCATTTCCGGCGCCACCGTCACCGTGATCGCGCAGAACCAGGTGATGATGATGTCGGGCGCCGCTGTGGCGCGCCAGACGGGCATCATCGAGCCCACCGTGCGAGACCCCGCACGTTTTCTTGCCAATGGGCAGCGATACGACTGGGCGCAACTGGTCCAGATGGGCCTGGTGCAGCAGTTGCTGGTCAAGCCCGAACAGGTCGGCCTGCCGCGCGGCCCCGAGCCCTTCATCGAACTGTGGTTTGGTGACCTCAACCACCCGGACCTGGGGCGCAGCCTGCTGGGCGAGCGGGGTTATGACAATCTGCGCTCGCGCCTGCAACCGCAGGAGAGCGCCTTTTTCGTGANNTCGTGATCCGCACCGCAGGTGTGGAGTCCTTCAAGGGATCGGGCTTTGTGCGCGGCGGCATCTATGACCGCGTTCAGGTCAAGCAGGGCGCGGATTCGTTCACCTTCCGTGACCTGGATTACTACAACCTCTACGGCCTGGAGGCCGCCGGGCCGCCCAGCTACAACGAGTCGGCCATCTTCGTGATCCGCTCGGCAGCCTTCTCGTCCGCGTACCCCTGGAAGCTGGCCTTCCTGGGCAACCGGGTCGATCGTGCCACCGGGCATCGCAGCTTTGCCGTGTTCGAATCCAAGTACTGGATGCCCGCCAGCCTGCTGGACGGCGGGCGCCCCAAGGTGGTGGAGCCCGATGCGCCCTGGGTGCGCGTCTGGAAGTCGCAAGCCTTGCCGATTTCCCTGTTCGCCCTGCTGCTGGTGGCCGTGACCGTGGTGTACGCCTACCGCGAGAAGCTCACGCGCCTGTCCACGCACAAGAACAAGTGGCCTGTCAACGGCTTCAAGTACGCTTTCTGGGCCATCAGCATCTTCTGGATCGGCTTTGGCTACATGGCACAGCCCTCCATCACGCAGGTGCTGACCTGGTTCCATGCGCTGCTGTTCCAGTGGACCTGGTCGCTGTTCCTGTCCGATCCGTTCATTTTCCTGTTCTGGATCTTCATCATCGTGACCGTGTTCCTGTTTGGGCGCGGCCTGTTCTGCGGCTGGATGTGCCCGTTCGGCTCGCTGCAGGAGGCGATTTACAAGATCGCCAAGGCCGTCGGCTTGAAGCGCTTCCAGACCCAGTTGCCCCAGAAATGGCATGACCGGCTCAAGTGGATCAAATACGCCGTCTTCTTCTTCCTGCTCGCGGTGTCCATGTTCTCCATGGGACTGGCGGAGAAGCTGTCCGAGGTCGAGCCCTTCAAGACCACGTTCCTGGTGGGTGTGCTGAACCGTTCCTGGCCCTATGGACTGTTCGTGGCCGCCATCCTCGGTGTGTCGATCTTCATCGAGCGCCCCTACTGCAAGTACATCTGCCCCCTGGGCGCCTCGCTGGCGATGCCCAGCACCTTCCGCTGGTTCGGCCTCAAGCGCAAGCAGGACTGCAACAGCTGCAAGGCCTGCGCCGTGGGCTGCGGCGCGCAGGCCATTGATGCCGATGGCCGCATCGACCACCGCGAGTGCCTGCATTGCCTGGACTGCATGATTCTGTACACCGACGTGAAGGGCTGCCCACCCCTGGCCAAGGAACGCAAGCGCCGCGAGAAAGACGGCCTGGAGATCACGCCGATCGGCGCCAACGGGTATTTCATTCCGATTCACCCGGTCACCAGCCATACCGAGCAGATCAGCGCCAAGGCCGCGAATGGCCCCGACCCACGCATGCCTACTGAACCTGTGGCACCCTTCCACAAGGCGGGCGAATCCCGCCTGATGTGGATCATGCTCGAAGTGCGTGACCACATCTGGCCCTGGAGCACCGAAGGCTGGCACAGCCAGCGTGCGCTGCAGGTGGCGGGCTTCTCGCTGGCGGTGGCGGCTACCGTGGCCTGGGTGATGGCCGCGATGGGCAGCCTGTCCTCGGGGGCGATCATTGGCTGGTGGTTTGGCTGGAGCGTGTACGAAGTGCTGATACGCCTGTCGGGCCGCCGTTATGTGAAGGATGGCGTCTGGTGGCGCGGCAACTACCGCGCGGCCAGCGTGATGGACATGATGAGTTACGTCGGTTTCAAGAATCTCCTGATCGGTGCGGCCCTGTTCCTGGCGCTCAAGACGCTGGGCTTGCTGAACCTATGAAGGGTGTCTTGGCGCGCATGGCAGGCGCGGCGCTGCTGTGCCTGGGTACCGTGCTCCCGGCGTGGGCCGCCACCGTATCGGTGCAGCCGGGCCAGGATCTCGCGGCCGCCATCCAGGCGGCGGCGCCGGGCGATGTCGTCGAGGTGGCACGCGGGCTGTACCGCGTCAACCTGCTGATCGACAAGCCGCTCACGCTGCGCGGCATCGACCGCCCCACCCTCAGCGGTGGCAACCAGGGCGACACCATCCGGGTCACCGCGCCCGGCGTGGTGATCGAAGGCCTGATCGTGCGCGACTCGGGCGACAGCCTCAAGAACCAGAACGCAGGTATCTACCTGTACCCTGGCGCGCACCGGGCGGTGGTGCGGCACTGTGACCTCACGTACAACCTGTTCGGCCTGTGGATCGAGAAGGCCGACGATGTGCTCATCGAGCACAACACCATCACCGGCAAGCGTGAATACGGCTCGTCGCAGCGCGGCAATGGTGTGCAGCTCTACAACACCCAGCGCGCGCGCATCCTGAACAACAACATCAGCTTCGTGCGCGATGCGCTGTATGTCGATGTGTCGCACCATGCCGTGTTCCGTGGCAACAGGCTGCACCACAGCCGCTACGGAACGCACTACATGAATTCCTACCACAACCTGTGGGAAGACAACGACACCTACTACAACCGGGGCGGCCTGGCGCTGATGGAAGTGCGCGACCAGGTGGTGCGCAACAACCGCGCCTGGGGCAACTCCGACCACGGCATCATGCTGCGCACCCTGCAGGACTCGGTGATCGAGAACAACATCGTGGCCGGCAACAACCGGGGCTTCTTCATTTACGACGTCGAGTACATCAAGCTCAATGGCAACCTGGTGGTGGACAACGTGGTGGGCGTGCACCTGTCGGCGGGTTCGAAGAACAACGAGGTGGAAGGCAACGACCTCATTGGCAACCGCGAGCAGGTGCGCTACGTCGGCGCGCGCGACGAACGCTGGGGCGTCAAGAGCGGCAACCACTGGAGCAACTACCTGGGCTGGGACCGCGACGGCGATGGCACGGGCGATGTGCCCTACGAAGCCAATGACATGGTCGATCGCCTGACCTGGCGCCACCCCAGCATGAAGCTGCTGCTGGCCAGCCCGGCGGTGCAGGCCCTGCGCCTGGTGGGTCAGCAGTTTCCGGTGCTGCGCGTGCCCTCGGTCGTGGACCCCAAGCCGCGCATGCAACCGACCAACCAACAATGGAGCGAATGGCGTGGCAAGCACTTTTCCGGCCAGTGACGATGCAGCGGTATCGCTGCGCGGCGTGAGCAAGCACTATGGCGCGCTGCATGCCGTCGATGGCGTCGATCTGGAGATCCCGCGCGGCGAAATTTTCGGCCTGATCGGGCACAACGGTGCGGGCAAGAGCACGCTGTTCAAGATGATGCTGGGCCTGGTGCCGGTGACGCAGGGCGACATCCTGGTCGGTGGCGCGCAGGTCGGCGGGCCAGGCTTTCGTGCCGCGCGGCGCCACCTGGGCTACCTGCCCGAGAACGTCGTGCTGTACGACAACCTCAGTGGTCTGGAAACGCTGCACTTCTTCGCGCGGCTCAAGCATGCGCCGCGTGCGCAGTGCCAGCCCGTGCTCGAACGCGTGGGCCTGGCCCACGCACTCGACCGACCGGTGCGCGAATATTCCAAGGGCATGCGCCAGCGCCTGGGCTTTGCGCAGGCCCTGCTGGGTGCGCCCCAGGTGCTGTTTCTTGACGAGCCCACCAACGGGCTCGACCCCCAGGCCATCCGCGACTTTTACGCCACGCTGCGCGGCCTGCAGGCCGAGGGCGTGACGGTCATCATCACCTCGCACATTCTGGCCGAGTTGCAAGAGCGCGTGGACCGCCTGGCCATCATGTCGGCCGGCAAGATCCAGGCGGTGGGCAGCGTGCAGGCGCTGCGCGAGCAGACGCAGATGCCGCTGGTGTTCGAGTTGAAGCTCGGTGCCGAAGACGCCCCCGCCGTGGCCCAGGCGCTGGCGGTGGTCACCGGTGCATCGCCCGAAACCCTTCCGACCGGCCTGCGCCTGCGCTGCCCGCGCACCCAGAAGATGGCCGTGCTGGCGGCGCTGGCACCGTTCGGCATGCGCGTGCTCGATGTGAAGATGCTGGAGCCATCGCTGGAAGATGTGTTTTTCGGGTTTGCCGATTGAAAGACGCCATGGAACTGACGCAAATCCTCACCATCGCCGCGAAAGAATTCCGCGACCGCATGCGCAACCGCTGGGTGCTCGCCGTGGCGCTCGTCTTCACCGTGTTCTCGCTCGTCATCGCCTACTTTGGCGGCGCGCAGCAGGGCGCCGTGGGCTTTCGTTCGATCGAGTTCACCATCGCCAGCCTGGTCAGCCTGGTGATCTACCTCATCCCGCTCATCGCGCTGCTGCTGGGCTTTGATGCCATCGTGGGCGAGC
>DMZZ01000164.1:9515-9784 GCA_003484805.1 Comamonadaceae bacterium
ACCTGCTCCTGCTCGGGGCGCTGGTGGGCACGGGTGGCCGCTTTGGCGGCGAGGTGTTCGCCTGGCTGCTGCTGCTCAACCCCGCCGATGTGTTCCGTATCCTGAACGTGTTCTCGCTCGAAGACGTACGCACGCTGTATGGCCTGGCCAGCATCGTTCCGCCGACGATGGGCAGCCCAGCTGCCATGGGCGCCGTGATGCTAGCCTGGATCGTGGTGCCGCTGGGCCTGGCCAACTGGAGATTTAAACCATGACCTAGCGCTGTTCCT
>DMZZ01000276.1:0-6379 GCA_003484805.1 Comamonadaceae bacterium
GCCTGGCCGTCGCGCAGCGGGGGAGCGGGCTGGGTGGTGGCGGCACGCCGTGCCGTGCCCTTGCCAGCCGTTCCCTGGGAGAGCGCAGGCAGGGCCACCAGCTGCGAGGCCATCAATACACCCACGGCCACCAGGCGACGGCCCGTGGAGGAAACCACAAACATGCGTTGTCTCAAAGTCGGGTCAGGGCCACCGGAGCGGGCCACGGTGCGTGGGTCAGAAAGTGCGCCATCAGCCCCCCGTCGATTCGCGCACGATGGTCCAGCGGCCCTGGTGCTGCACCAGGTCCAGCGTCTTGCGGCTGGAGACATTGAGCGCGTCTGCGCTGTAGGCCTGGTGGAAGCGGGCCGTGGCCTTGTTGCCGTCCACGGTGACCTGGATGTCCGACAGTTTCACGCTGATGCGCTTTTTGCTCACGATGCGCGCCTCGCGCTCTTTCTCCCAGGCGGCGCGGGTCTGGCGGCCAGGGGGGGTGAAGTCCTTGCCGTAGGCAGCCAGGTAGGCCTTCATGTTCTTGGTGGCCCAGGCGTCTGCCCAGGCCTGGATGGCGGCGGTGACGGCCTGCTCGGCACCGGAATCGCTGTCGGGGGCCTTGGCGGGTGCGGGTGCCGGGGCGGCCGACGCAGCCTGCGGGGCAGGAGCCGGCGCTGCGACAGATGCAGGCGCCGGGGCCGGTGCGACGGCCGGCGCCGGGGTTGCGGGTTTGACTGCCGCCACGGGCGCTGCTGCAGCTGCGGGGCGGGGCGGGGCGTCTGCAGTGAATATGTCGCGGATCAGTGCCAGCTTGGGTTTGACCGAGCCGGCGTTGTTGGCATCGATCTGCAAGGCCTTGTTGTAGGCCTGGCTGGCCAGCTTGGCGTAGATGTCGCCCAGGTTCTCGTGTGCGGTGGCGTAGCTGGGGTTGGTGCGGATGGCCATCTCCAGCGCCGCGCGGGACTTGTCGAGCTGGTTCTGGCTGGCGTAGATCACGGCCAGGTTGTTGTAGGGCTCGGGCAGCTCGGGGTACTCTTCCGTCAGCTTGGTGAAGGTGACGATGGCGTCGTTCTGTTTGCCCGCATCGGCCTGTGCCACGCCGCGCAAAAAGCGCAACTGTGGGTCGCGCGGTGTGGCGGCCAGGCGCTGGTCGGCCTTAGCCAGTGCTTCGGTGGGCTTGCCGGCCTTGAGCAGCTGGGTGATTTCGGCGTAGTCGTTGGCTTGGGCCAGGCCCGTGCCTACGAGAGCTGTCAGGGCCAGCAGGCGCAGGAGACGGGGGAGGGTGCGGCGGACTTGCTTCATGGGCATGCGATCGTGTGGGGGCGTGCCCGGACCCGGGCCGGGCTTATACTGCGGCGGATTGTAGCTGAGGGGGTGTCATGACAGTGTGCTGTTGCCGCTGCTGATTTGCATGGCGCCCGGTGCCGGGCGCGCCCCTCGGGCGGTGCACCGCATCCCCGTGCTGCCGGGTGAACCCGCTTTGCCCATCTCCCCCGTTTTCCGTGACTGACATCCCATGAGTTTGCGCATCTACAACACGCTTTCGCGTGCCCTGGAGGACTTTTCCCCGATCGAACCCGGCCGTGTGCGCATGTACGTGTGTGGCATGACCGTGTACGACCTGTGCCACCTGGGCCATGCGCGTTCCATGGTGGCCTTCGATGTGGTGCAGCGCTGGCTGCGCGCCAGCGGCTATGCCGTGACCTACGTGCGCAACATCACCGACATCGACGACAAGATCATCAAGCGCGCCGTGGAGAACGGCGAGACCATCCGCAGCCTGACCGACCGCATGATCGCTGCGCTGCGTGAGGACGCCGATGCCCTGGGCATCCAGCGCCCCGACCATGAACCCCGCGCCACCGATTACGTGCCGCAGATGCTGGCCATGATCGGCCAGCTTGAAGGCAAGGGCCTGGCCTACCAGGCGGGCAATGGCGACGTGAACTTTGCCGTGCGCAAGTTTCCCGGCTACGGCAAGCTCTCGGGCAAGTCGCTTGATGAACTGCAGGCCGGCGAGCGCGTGGCCGTGCAGGAGGGCAAGGGCGATCCGCTCGACTTCGTGCTCTGGAAAAGCGCCAAGCCCGCCGAGCCCGCCGAGGTGAAGTGGCCTAGCGCCTGGGGCGAGGGCCGCCCGGGCTGGCACATCGAGTGCTCGGCCATGGGATGCGAGCTGCTGGGCCAGAGCTTCGACATCCACGGCGGCGGTGCCGACCTGCAGTTTCCGCACCATGAGAACGAGATCGCCCAGAGCGAAGGCGCCCACGGCCAGCCGCTGGCGCGCTTCTGGATGCACAACGGTTTCATCAACATTGACAACGAGAAGATGTCCAAGAGCCTGGGCAACTTCTTCACCATTCGCGACGTGCTGAAAGAGTACGACGCCGAGACGGTGCGTTTCTTCATCGTGCGCAGCCACTACCGCAGCNNGCCCGCTGAACTACAGCGACATGCACCTGGACGACGCCCGCGCCGCGCTCAAGCGCCTGTACACCGCGCTTTCGCTCGTGGCGCCCGCCGAGGTGGCCATCGACTGGAAGGAGCCCTACGCCGCGCGTTTCAAGGCGGCCATGGACGAGGACTTCGGTACACCCGAGGCCGTGGCGGTGCTGTTCGACTTGGCGGGAGAGGTCAACCGCAACAAGTCGGCGCAGGCCGCCGGCCTGCTCAAGGCCCTGGGTGGTTGCCTGGGCCTGCTGCAGGGCGACCCGCAGGCTTTCCTGCAGGCGGGCGCGGGTTTCGACGAAGCCGCCATCCAGGCCCAGATCGCCGCACGCGCTGCCGCCAAGGCCGCGAAGAACTTTGCCGAGGCCGACCGCATCCGCAAAGAACTGCTGGAGCAGGGCATCGTGCTCAAGGATTCGCCCACGGGCACCACCTGGGAAGCCGCACAGTGATGGTTTTTATGCAAAAAATGGCTTCCAAGGCAAGTGGGGTGTGCGGTGCCAGCTACTAAAAAGATAGCTATCGAGGCGTCCGGTCTGGCGTCGCCCGGCTACTGGGCCGAGGCACGCAAGCACCTGATGAAGAAGGACCGGGTGATGAAGCGCCTGATCCCGCTCTATGGGGATGCCTCGCTGCAGTCGCGCGGGGACGCTTTTGGCACGCTGGCGCGCAGCATCGTGGGCCAGCAGATTTCGGTCAAGGCGGCGCAGACGGTGTGGGACCGCTTTGCCGCGCTGCCGCGCGCCATGGCGCCGGGTGATGTGCTCAAGCTCAAGATCGACGACATGCGTGCCGCCGGTCTGTCGGCCCGCAAGGTCGAGTACCTGGTGGACCTGGCCCTGCATTTCGATGCCGGCAAGCTGCATGTGGACGGCTGGCACGGCATGGAGGACGAGGCCATCATCGCCGAGCTGGTGGCCATCCGGGGCATCGGCCGCTGGACGGCCGAGATGTTCCTCATCTTCCACCTGATGCGGCCCAACGTGCTGCCGCTCGACGACGTGGGGCTGATCAACGGCATCAGCCAGAACTATTTTTCCGGCGACCCGGTCAGCCGCAGCGACGCCCGCGAGGTCGCCGAGGCCTGGAGGCCTTGGTGCAGCGTGGCCACTTGGTATATTTGGCGCTCGCTGGACCCGCTGCCGGTCACTTACTGAACCCGCAGAACGCGCGTCGCTGCGACCATTTGCGCATTGCGCACAAGGAGAACAACTTGGCGAAAAAGACCTTTCTGGACTTCGAGAATCCGATTGCCGAACTCGAATCCAAAATCGAAGAACTGCGATATGTACAGACCGAGAGCGCAGTCGATATTTCCGACGAAATTGACCTGCTCAGCAAGAAAAGCCAGCAGCTCACCAAGGACATCTATTCCGATCTGAGCCCCTGGCAGATCACCAAGATCGCGCGCCACCCCGAGCGCCCGTACACGCTCGACTACGTGCGCGACCTGTTCACCGACTTCGTCGAGATGCACGGCGACCGGCATTTTTCTGACGACAAGTCCATCGTCGGCGGTCTGGCACGCTTCAATGGCCATGCCTGCATGGTGATGGGCCACCAGAAAGGGCGCGACACCAAGGAGCGCGCGCTGCGCAACTTCGGCATGACGCGCCCCGAGGGCTACCGCAAGGCGCTGCGCCTGATGAAGACGGCCGAGAAGTTCCACCTGCCGGTGTTCACCTTCGTGGACACGCCCGGCGCCTTCCCCGGCATCGACGCCGAGGAGCGGGGCCAGTCCGAGGCCATCGGCCGCAACATCTACGAGATGGCGCAGCTCGAAGTGCCCATCATCACCACCATCATCGGCGAGGGCGGCTCGGGTGGCGCACTGGCGCTGAGTGTGGGCGACCAGCTGCTGATGCTGCAGTATTCGATCTACTCCGTCATCAGCCCCGAAGGCTGCGCCTCCATTCTCTGGAAGACCAGCGACAAGGCCCAGGAGGCCGCCGAGGCGCTGGGAATCACCGCCCACCGCCTCAAGGCGCTGGGTCTGGTGGACAAGATTGTCAGCGAGCCCGTGGGCGGCGCGCACCGCGATCCCAAGCAGATGTCGTCCCTGCTCAAACGCGCCCTGGGCGACGCCTTCCGCCAGGTCGCCGACCTCAAGGTGAAAGACCTTCTGGAGCGCCGCTACGAGCGCCTGCAGAGCTACGGCCGCTTTACCGACACCAAAGCCGATAGTCGCTGACCCACGCCTGCGCGGTCGGGCATCCCCGCCATGACGCAGACCGTTGACGCGGCCCTCGACGCCTTCACTCCGGCCCTGCCGATGGCTGTGGGCCTGAGTGGCGGCGCCGACTCCACCGCCCTGCTGCTGGGCTGCGCAGAGCGCTGGCCCGGTCAGGTGCGGGCCATCCATGTGCACCATGGGCTGCAGAGTGCGGCCGGTGTTTTCGAGCGCCACTGTGTGGACCTGTGCGCGCGCCTGCAGGTGCCGCTGCAGGTGCAACGCGTGGACGCGCGCCACGCACCCGGCCAGAGCCCCGAAGACGCCGCCCGCATCGCCCGTTACAAGGCTTTCGAGGCTGCGACGCAGGCTGGACAAGCGGAAGGCGCTATTCAATCCATAGCGCTGGCGCAGCATGCCGACGACCAGGTGGAAACGCTGCTGCTCGCGCTCTCGCGCGGTGCCGGCGTGGCCGGGCTGGCTGCCATGCCCGCCTTCTGGCAGCGCGGCGGCCTGGAATGGCATCGCCCGCTGCTGAAGGTGCCCGGCGCCGAATTGCGCGCCTGGCTGCACGCACGTGGCCAGGCCTGGGTGGAAGACCCGAGCAACCAGGACGAGCGCTACACGCGCAACCGCATTCGTGCGCGCCTGCTGCCCGCGCTGGAGGCCGCATTTCCGCAGTTCCGCGACACCTTCGCGCGCAGTGCACGCCATGCGGCCCAGGCCAGCGAACTGCTCGACGACCTGGCCCGGCAGGACCTGGCCGAGGTCGGTGACCCGCCCCGCATCGCGTCGCTGCAGCCGCTCAGCCCGGCGCGCCAGGGCAACGTGCTGCGCCTCTGGCTGCGCCAGGCGCACCAGACCACGCCGTCGAGTGCGCAGCTCGATGCGCTGCGCGTGCAGATCACCGCCTGTACCACGCGCGGCCACCGCATCCACATCAAGGTGGGGCGCGGCTTCGTCGAGCGCGAGGGTGCGGTGCTGCGTTGGTACAATCCCTGAGTTTTGGCCCCAACACGCACGAGAGCCGGCGGCGCCCCAAAACAGTGTCCACCCCGCGCCGCAGACCACGGCTTCGTCACCAAGCTATCCCATGCCATTGATCGTTCACAAATACGGCGGCACCTCGATGGGTTCGCCCGAGCGCATCCGCAACGTCGCCAAGCGCGTGGCCAAGTGGGCGCGTGCCGGCCACCAGATGGTCGTGGTGCCCAGCGCCATGAGCGGCGAGACCAACCGCCTGCTGGCCCTGGCCAAGGAACTGGCCCCATCGCGCGGTTCGCCCGCCTACAACCGCGAACTCGATATGCTGGCCGCCACGGGCGAGCAGGCGTCGTCGGCGCTGCTGGCCATCGCCCTGCAGGCCGAGGGCATGGAGTCCGTCAGCTATGCCGGCTGGCAGGTGCCCATCCGCACCGACAGCAGTTACACCAAGGCACGTATCGAATCGATTGACGATCAGCGCGTGCGCGCCGATCTGAACGCCGGCAAGGTGGTCATCGTCACCGGATTCCAGGGCATTGACGAGCAGGGTCACATCACCACGCTGGGCCGCGGCGGCTCCGACACCTCGGCCGTGGCCGTGGCGGCCGCGATGAAGGCCGACGAGTGCCTGATCTACACCGACGTTGACGGCGTCTACACCACCGACCCGCGCGTGGCGCCCGCCGCACGCCGCCTGACCACGGTGAGCTTCGAGGAAATGCTGGAAATGGCCAGCCTCGGCAGCAAGGTGCTGCAGATCCGCTCGGTCGAATTCGCCGGCAAATACAAGGTGCCCATGCGCGTGCT
>DMZZ01000275.1:0-4671 GCA_003484805.1 Comamonadaceae bacterium
GATCACTGATCACTGCATGGAAAACCGGCCCCGAGGGCCGGTTTTTTTTCGTCTGCCTGCAAGAAATAACCCGACGAGGCCAGGATAATAGCCGAACCAGGAGGAATTTCCGTGTCGCCATCACTGTCTTCGGGCGCCGACTTCGAGCACATGTTCGATCTGGCGCCCACATCGCTGTGGCTGGAGGACTTCAGCGCCCTCAAGCAACTTTTCGATGCCTGGCGCGCCGAGGGCGTAACCGATCTGCGTGAACACCTGGCGCAAGATCCGGCCCGGGTGCGCCAGTGCATCGCCTGCTACAAGGTCTTGCAGGTCAACCGGCGCACCCTGGAGCTTTTTGCTGCGTCCAGTCAGACCGAACTGATGGAGAACCTGGACAAGGTTTTTCGTGACGACATGCAGACCCAGGTGGCCCATGAGCTGTCGCAGTTGTGGACCGGCTCGCCGGAGTTCTCCAACCAGACGGTGAACTACGCGCTGGATGGGCGGCGTCTGAATGTCAAAATCCGGGCGCGTATCCTTCCCGGGCACGAAGCCACGTGGAGCCGGGTGCTGGTTTCGCTGGATGACGTCACTTCCCAGGTGCGGAGCGCCCACCAGTTGCAGCGCAGCGAGCGCTATGCGCGCGATCTGTTCGAGCATTCGCCGGTCTCGCTGTGGGTCGAGGATTTTTCCGCCGTCAAGCGCCTCATGGACGAGGTGCGCGCACAAGGCATTCAGGATTTCAAGACCTTCATCAAGGTGCATCCGGAATTCGTTTCGCGATGCATGCAGGAGATACGGGTCATCGACATCAACCAGCTGACGCTGCAGATGTTCGGTGCCGTGAACAAGGACGAACTGCTGAACAACATCGGGCGTGTTTTCCGGGGTGAGATGCACGATTCGTTCGCCGAGCAGCTTCAGGATCTGTGGGACGGCAAACTGTTCCAGCAGCGCGAAGTGGTCAACTATGCGTTGTCTGGCGAGCCGGTGTACATCCACATGCAGTTCTCGGTGCTGGCGGACCACCAGGAGCACTGGGGACTGGTGCTGCTCTCGCTGGTGGACATCACCGCTCGCAAGAAAGCCGAGGCCTACCTCGAATACCTGGGCAAGCACGATGTGCTCACCCAGCTGCGCAACCGCACGTTCTACGTCGAGGAACTCAACCGCATCACACGCAAGGGTCCCTGGCCTTTGAGTGTCATCACCATCGACCTCAATGGCCTCAAGGTGATCAACGACGAGCATGGACATGCTGCCGGCGACACGCTGCTGCGACGCGTGGGCGAGGTGCTGACCAAGGCGGTCGAGCCGACGGTGTGTGCGGCCCGTGTGGGCGGCGATGAGTTCACGGTGCTGCTTCCTGGCATGGATGAACGGGGTGCCCAGGCGGTACAGGACCGTATTCTCTCGATGGTGGAAATCAACAACCAGTTCTATCCGGGGCAGCCCCTGAGTCTGGTGATGGGACTGGCCTGTTGCGCCTCGGGTGATCAGGTGGAAGACACCCTGCACCGCGCCGATCAGGCCATGTATGGGGAAAAACTGCGCTATTACCAGGAGCGAGGCATGGACCGTCGCCGGATGGCCTGACGTGGCTCACCCTTGGCCGGTGGCCACCCCGAAACCGTAAAGGCGTTCAGGGGGAACGCGCACCAGCAGGCTGCGATCGGGTGCTGGGCCGGTGATGGCAAATTCCGGTTGGGCAGTGTCGCGTTGCACGGTGGTGGTGACGCTGCGACCCTGGGTGTCGGTGACGGCGGCCACCAGGGGGGTGCGGGCTTCCGCCCCTCTGCGGACAACGATTCCCTGTTCACCGTTGGCGAGCTGAACAAAATCCCCTGGTGGGTAAAGCCCCAGCTCCCGGATCAGGGCACGGGACATCGGTCCCCCCTGGTCTTCACGAAATACCTGGCGTGTGGCTTCCTGGATGCTCATGGAGGGTCGCAAGGTGCGCGGGCTGATGCAGGCCATGAAATGATCCGCCATGCGCAGAATCTGCGCAGATTCATCCACCACGGTCGTTCCGGTAGGGTAGCCTTTGCCTCCGACTTGCTCGTGGTGCTCCCGGACGGCGTTCAGCCAGGCGCAATCGGTGACACCCGCACGCTCCAGCAGGGCCGCACTTTCCATGGGATGCTTGCAGATCAGAGCGCGCTGTCGATCCAGCACCGGGTAGTCCTGAAAGGCCATGTGCACCTGCAGGTCGGCGATGCTGGCATTCATGGTCAGCGCGGCCAGGGTCAGTGACTGCACCCTGCGCTCGGTCCAGCCCATGCGCTGTGCCATGAGGATGCACAGCAGTGCCGTGTAGACCGGATGGCTGAAGCCATAGCGCAGGTGGCGGGCCTGGTCCTGCCGCATGGCCATGAAGAGGCCAATGTCTGCGTCCTCGGCGGTCAGGTCGATGATCGTCCGGGCCAATGCCTCGATCCGTGAAATCAAATCGGGCGCTTCCTCCGGTGAGGTCAGCAGGGCCTCCAGTTCGTCGATGGCGCTTGTCCAGCGAACGTAAATGCTGTCAGGGGGGCGTTGAATCGGGGCTTTGAGGGCCTCCAGGGCGCGAACCTCTTCCAGGTCCACAAAAATGCCCCGGTCCAGAAGCATCTCCAGCTGGGCTTCGTCCCGGACCACGTACCCCTTGGCAAGCAGCAAGGCGCAGTCCTGGTTGCGGACATTCCAGGGCAGAGGAATACCAATCTGCACTTCGGACTCCACCAGCTTCAGCAATTGCATCCGAGATCCTCCAGCGGCATTTCAACGGTTGCCCGAACCCTGCTGCCGCGACAGACAAGCCATATTACAGCGGTGCGCTGAAAAAATCCTTCATCCGTGGCCCGTGGTCCGGCCGATGTCGGGCCAGCGGTGGTGCAGAAAGATCCAGGCCAGCAAGCCGATACCCATCATCAGCAACGATGCCGTCGCCAGAAGCACGGTGGAGTGCATGATCAAAGGTACGATGACACCGGCCACCAGACCGTTCGCGGTGGAGCCCACGAAGGCCTGCAACGACGAGGCCATGCCGCGCCGCTCGGGATGCAGATCGAGAACCAGCAGCGTGACCACCGGGACCATCAGCGCCCAGCCAAACGCAAAAATGGCGATCGGNNGGACACGGTGAGCATCACCAGGAAGCCATGCCGTATCTGTCGTTTGGGAGGAATGCGGCCCGCCATGCGTCCGCTGACCCAGGCGCCGCCCATGATCCCCGAGATCGTCAACACGAAGAACCAGAAGAACTGCGTGGGTGCCAATGCGAGGTGATTTCCGAGGAATGCCGGGGCCGCCAACACATACAGAAACATGCCATTGAACGGCACGCCGCTGGCCAGCGCCAGCAGCAAAAATCGGGGACTTGAACCGAGTTGCCAGTAGCCGCGCATGAGATGCGGAACATTGAAGGGCTGGCGGTGGTTTGCGTGCAGGGTTTCGGGAAGGAGCCGGTAGTTGGCGGCCCACAGTGCGACGCCGATCGCTGTGAGAAACCAGAAAATACTGTGCCAGCCCGTATGCACATACAACCAGCCGCCAATGATGGGAGCCACGGCCGGAGCCACGCCGAAATAGATGGTGACCTGGCTCATCACCTTTTGCGCCTGGGCGGGGGGGAACATGTCCCGGATCACCGCCCGGGACACCACGATTCCGGCACCCGTGGAGAGCCCCTGCAATGCGCGAAACAGAACCAGCTGGCCGATGTCCTGGGCCAGAGCGCATCCCGCTGACGCGACCGTGAACATGGCAATGCCCCAGAGCACCACGGGCCGCCTGCCAAAACTGTCGGCCAGGGCGCCGTGGAACAGGTTCATGAAAGCGAAGCCGAACAGATAGGCCGACAGCGTTTGCTGCATCTCGACCGGTGTGGCACCCAGCGCTGTGGCGATGCCCGAGAAGGCGGGCAGATATGTGTCGATCGAGAACGGGCCCAGCATTCCCAGCAAGGCCAGCAAAACGGCGAGAGCCCAGCGGGGGGGCGCGCCAGAGTTCGTGGGCTTGGGGATGCATGTGCGTTGGGGTGCGAAGCGCTTGGAGGCCCAGAAACACAAAAGGACTTGGCTTTGAAGCCAAGTCCTTGATGAAGTGGTGGGTCCTGAGTGACTCGAACACTCGACCTACGGATTAAGAGTCCGCTGCTCTACCAACTGAGCTAAGAACCCACTTTTGAAACCGTTTCTGCGGTGCAGCAGAGACTCGAATTATGCACTAATTTTTTACTGCTTCGCAAGCATGGCGTGAAAATTTTTTGGCTTTCAGCATCACTGCATGGCATTGCGGCTGGCCAGTTCGACGAACAGGCCGCTGTGATCGAGCTCGCCCAGGCCGTGGTCCACGCCCTGGGCGTACAGGGTTTCAAAGAGGGCGGTCACGGGCGCGTCAAAGCCGATTTCCTGGGCAGTGGTCAGGGCGTTGCGCATGTCCTTGAGCTGCACGTTCATGCGGCCGCGGGGCGCAAAGTCGCGCTCCACCATGCGCTGGCCGTGCAGCTGCAGGATCCGGCTGTCGGCAAAGCCGCCGGCAATGGCTTCGCGCACCTTGGCCATGTCGGCACCGCCCTTGGCTGCGAACAGCAATGCCTCGGCCACGGCGCCGATGGTGATGCCGACGATCATCTGGTTGGCCAGCTTGGCGAGCTGCCCCGCGCCATGGGGTCCCACATGGGTAGGGCGGCCCAGTGCCATGAAAACG
>DMZZ01000024.1:0-965 GCA_003484805.1 Comamonadaceae bacterium
GGTCGGATGGAAGATACAAGCCGCTTCGCGTCTTCCCCCCAGGGGGACGCCCCCAGTGCGGCGGGGCGGCCCTTGCACGGGGGCCGCTGGCCTGGGCCGCGTCGGTGTCAAGCGTGAGGGACCGTATGCAGCGCGGTGGAGCCACAAAACCAACCACGTGCATGGTTATTGCTTGGTAAGGCCATGACCGAACTCCACGCCCTGCGCGACGCCTACCGCCTCCAGAAAAAAACCCTGCTGACCGCGCTGCTGGCCAAAGGCAGCTCCTCGCGCGGCATCCATGCCTTGCTGCGCAAGCTCTCGCGGCTGGCCGACGGCCTGCTGTGCACGCTGTGGCAGCGCGCCGCCCTGCCCCCCGGGCTGGTGCTGGCGGCCGTGGGCGGCTATGGCCGCGAACAACTCTTTCCGTACTCTGACATCGACGTGCTGGTGCTGCTGCCCGGGGATCTGCCGCAGCCCGAGGCCGTGCGCACCCAGATCGAGGGCTTCATCCGCAGCTGCTGGGACGCCGGGCTGGAGATTGGCTCCAGCGTGCGCACCGTGGAGGAATGTCTGGCCGAGGCGGCCAACGACGTGACCGTGCAGACCTCGCTGCTCGAAGCCCGCCGCGTGTGCGGCGACGCGGCGCTGTTCGCCCACTTCGAGCACCAGTTTGGTGCGCAGCTCGACCCCCACGCCTTCCTCACGGCCAAGACGCTGGAGATGCGCCAGCGCCACACCAAGCACGAGAACACCCCCTACGCGCTGGAACCCAACTGCAAGGAATCCCCCGGCGGGCTGCGCGACCTGCACCTCATCCTGTGGGTGGCACGCGCCGCCGGGCTGGGCCGCAGCTGGCCGGAGCTGGCCGAAAGCGGCCTGGCCACGCCCTACGAGGTGCGCCAGATCCAGCGCAACGAAGCCCTGCTGTTCATGGTGCGCGCGCGCCTGCACGCCCTGGCCGGGCGGCGCGAAGACCGGCTGGT
>DMZZ01000024.1:1002-17967 GCA_003484805.1 Comamonadaceae bacterium
CCAGATCCTGCTGCTCAACATCGAAGACCGGCTGAACCCGCCTGCCCAGGCGCCCCAGCCCATCAACGAGCGCTTTCTGGACCGGGGCGGCATGATCGAGGTGGCCAGCGACGACCTGTACCAGCGCGACCCGCACGCCATCCTCGAAACCTTCCTGCTCTACCAAAGCTCCACCGGGCTGCAGAACCTCTCGGCGCGCACGCTGCGCGCGCTCTACAACGCGCGCGGCGTAATGGACGCGGCCTTCCGGCGCGACCCGGTGAACCGCGCCGCCTTCATGCGCATCCTGCAGCAGCCCTCGGGCATCACGCACGCCATGCGGCTGATGAACCAGACCTCGGTGCTGGGGCGCTATCTGTGGCCGTTCCGCCGCATCGTCGGGCAGATGCAGCACGACCTGTTCCACGCCTACACGGTGGACCAGCACATCCTCATGGTGCTGCGCAACGCGCGGCGCTTCTTCATCGCCGAGCACGCGCACGAATACCCCTTCTGCTCACAGCTTGCGGGCGGCTGGGACAAGCCCTGGGTGCTGTTCACCGCCGCACTGTTCCACGACATCGGCAAGGGCCGGGGCGGCGACCATTCGCAGATCGGCGCCGTGGAGGCACGGCGCTTTTGCCGCCAGCACGGCGTGGCGCGCGAGGACACCCGACTCATCGAATTCCTGGTGCGCGAGCNNTGAGCAACGTGGCGCAGAAGCAGGACCTTTCCGACCCCGACGTCATCACCGCCTTTGCCCAGCGCGTGGGCAACGAGCGCTACCTTACCGCGCTGTACCTGCTCACCGTGGCCGATATCCGGGGCACCAGCCCCAAGGTGTGGAATGCGTGGAAGGGCAAGCTGCTCGAAGACCTGTACCGCGCCACGCTGCGCGTGCTGGGCGGGCGCGCCCCCGACGCAGAGGCCATGATCGAGGCGCGCAAACGCGAAGCGCAGGTAGCGCTGGCCCTGAGCGCCCTGCCCTTCGAGGCGCACAAGAAGCTGTGGGACACGCTGGACGTGAGCTACTTCATGCGCCACGAGGCCGCCGACATCGCCTGGCACACGCGCCACCTCTCGCGCCACGTGGGCACGCCGCAGCCCGTGGTGCGCGCACGCCAATCGCTCGCGGGCGAAGGCCTGCAGGTGCTGGTGTACGCCGCCGACCAGAGCGACCTGTTCGCGCGCATCTGCGGCTATTTCGACCGCGCGGGATTCTCCATCCTCGACGCCCGCGTGCACACCGCCAACAACGGCTACGCGCTCGACACCTTCCAGGTGGTCAGCGATGCGCTGCAGGGGCACTACCGCGAACTCACGCACATGGTCGAAAACGACCTGATGCAGGCCATCGTGCAGGGCGGCCCCCTGCCCGAACCCGGCCGCCGCCGCGTCTCGCGCCGCGTGAAAAGCTTTCCCATCACGCCCCGCGTCACACTGCGGCCCGACGAAAAGGCGCAGCGCTGGCTGCTGGGCATCTCCGCCAGCGACCGTGCCGGCCTGCTCTACCTCGTGGCCCGCGTGCTGGCCCGCCACGGGCTCAGCGTGCAACTGGCCAAGGTCAGCACGCTGGGTGAGCGGGTGGAAGACACCTTCCTCGTGCAAGGCCCGGAACTGCAGAACAACCTGCGGCAGATCGAGATCGAGACAGAGTTGCTGCACGCGCTGTCGGCGTGAGGGTTTTGGGCGGCAGAGTCGCGGGTCGCTTCAACCTGGCAGAGGCACTGGCGCGCCCAAGGCGTTTACGGCAGCAGCTTCAAACCCAGTTCTTGCAGAAAGGCGTTGTGCTTTTCCTTGGCTGCAGCAATCGCCCTTTCAATATTCACCAATTCGCGGTGCGTGGCGTCCAGATCAATCTCCGCCTCGCCCACCGCCGTGCTGATGTAGCGCGAGATGTTCAGGTTGAAGTCGTTCTTCTCAATCTCAGCCATCCCTACCCGGCGTGAATAGCGCGCATCTTCCTCACGGTACTGGTAGGTCTTGATGATTTTTGCAATGTTCTCGTCCGTCAGCTGGTTCTGGCGTTTGCCTTTGACGAAATGCTCGGCCGCGTTGATAAACAGCACGTCATCCGGCTTCTTGCACTTCTTCAGCACCAAGATGCACACCGGAATACCGGTGGAGTAAAAAAGGTTGGATGGCAGGCCAATCACCGTGTCGATGTGGCCATCCTTCAGCAACTTGGTGCGAATGCGCTCTTCTGCCCCGCCTCTGAACAGCACCCCGTGCGGCAGGATGATGGCCATCACGCCTTCGTCCTTCAAGAAGTGAAAGCCGTGCAGCAAAAAGGCGAAGTCCGCCGCCGACTTGGGCGCCAGGCCGTGGTTTTTGAAGCGCACGTCGTCGGCCAGCGCATCGGTAGGCTCCCAGCGGTAGCTAAACGGCGGGTTGGCCACAATGGCATCAAAAGCAGGCTTTTTGGCCGGGTTCAGCTCGCGCAGCATGCCCCAGTCGTTGGTCAGCGTGTCACCGTGGAAGATTTCAAACTCGGTGTCCTTCACCCCGTGCAGCAGCATGTTCATGCGCGCCAAGTTGTAGGTGGTGATGTTCTTCTCTTGCCCGTAAATCTTGCCAATGCCATGCGGCCCCATGCGCTTGCGCACGTTCAGCAGCAGCGAACCCGATCCGCAAGCAAAGTCCATCACACTGTCCAGCCGCTGCTTCACGCCTGTCTTGGGCTCTTGACTATCCAACGTCACTATTGCTGAGAGGATGTCCGAGATTTGCTGCGGCGTATAAAACTCGCCAGCCTTCTTACCAGACCCCGCAGCAAACTGGCCAATCAGATACTCATACGCATCACCCAAGGTGTCCAACTTGTCAGAGAACTCTGCCAAGCCATCGGCAATCTTTTTGATGATGACGCACAGCTTGGCGTTGCGCTCTGGGTAGCCTTTGCCCAGCTTGGACGAACCCAGGTCAATTTCAGAAAACAAGCCCTGAAACGTGCTCTCAAAAGATTCGGTCTCGATGTACTTGAACCCCGCCTGCAGTGTGTTGAGTAGCTCATCACTCTGGGTGCGGGCCATATTGGCAATGCTGCTCCACAAGTGCTGCGGCTGCACCACGTAGTGCACCTTGCGGCGCATTTGCTTTTCAAACGCCGTCACATCCGCCGGGTTGTTGGCGTACCACAGCGCCAGCGGCACGGGGCGGGCACTGGTGTCGTCCTTTTTTTCTACCTGGGGGTAATCGCTGCCCAGCTCCTTCTTGGCCGCCGTCTCGTAGTTGTCGGACAGGTAGCGCAAGAACAAAAAGGACAACATGTAGTCACGGAAGTCGTCCGCGTCCATGGCCCCGCGCAGTTGGTCGGCAATCGCCCAGAGGGTGTTACCCAGTTGTTTTTGGTTTTGTTCGGTCATGTTGGTATGGGTAGGTGAAGCGGGTCAATGCAGTTGCGACGCCGCACCGCAGCACTTCTTAAATTTCTTACCACTGCCGCAGGGGCAAGGCTCGTTGCGACCCACTTTGTTGCTCATGCGCTGCGCCCGTTGGCGCTCGTTAATAGCTTCACGCACCGGCAACCAAAAAGCATGGATGTAGGGCAAATTTTTGCCAATCTCTGCCGCCAGCACATGGCGCTGCGCAGGCGTCGTGGTCAGGTCATCTTGGTCTGCTGAATAAGCACCCCCACCCAACAAGCCAATGGGGCGATACCAGCGCTCACCCTCGGGGTCATCCAGCAGTGCCTGCCATGTAGGCTGGCTGAGCTTGACACCTTCGCAGAAGCCGTAAGCCCAGCCCTCTGCGTCATCAAACTCTTGCCCCTCAAAAGTGCAGTTGGACCACAACGGCAAAATCTCTGGCGGCTGCATGGCAAAGCCCGACACGATGCCGTTGAAATGGCGCATGACCAATTGCAAGACGCGATTAAACGCCTCCACACTTGGCATGGGCGGTGTCTCATCGCGCTCTGTGCCCCACACCTTGGGCAGCCATTCGTGCGGGTGTATGAACACCGGCCCGATGACGATGGCATGCAAAAAGCCATCCAATATATCCAGCGTCATGCCCTCTTCAGTGTCCAGCTCGTACAGCAAAAAGTGCTCAAGCTCCTCCAGCTCATCCTCGGTTAGTGGCTCAAATAGCGCATTTCCGTTGGTCGGCACTTCTTGCCTGGCCTTGCCTGCATCGGTCAAAAAGCTGGTTACACCATCGGTCTCAATCGCCAAAAAAGCCGTCTCCAGCGCCGCCTTGTCGGTTTCAAAAGGGTCGTCCCACACGGTGGAGGTTCCCCCTTCATCCACCACTTCCAAAATCCATAGGCTGTCTGCGCTGCGGTAAATATCGATGCGCAGCGTGTGCCCGCCAGCGCTGTAAGTCTGCTCCAGTGGGGAGTGGATGATTTCCATGTCGTCAGTCGCCACGCTCACAAATCCTCGACCCGGTATTCGCTATAGCCTTCGTAGTAATAGCTCACGTCGATGCCTTTCATGTACAACTCGCGGTCGTTGATCTTGTCGGTCAAAGCGCTTTTGAGCAGGTGTTTGATTTCCAGATCTTTGACGACGCTGCGCTCCATGGCTGACAAATGCTCCGCTTTGTCTACCGCATTCCAGTCAATGACCTGTTGAAGTTCTTTTTTCAGTATCAAGTCCAGCCAGATGCGCGTGGCGCGCCCATTGCCTTCGCGAAACGGATGGGCGACGTTCATCTCCACGTATTTCTCAATGATTTGTTCAAAACTCTGCTGCGGCATGGCGCTGATGTGCGCCAGCGCCTGCTGCAAATACATGACCGGGGCAAACCGAAAATTGCCTTTGGCCAAATTGACGTCGCGCATCTGCCCTGCAAACGCATACACCTCACCAAACAGGTATGCATGAATAGCAGCCAGCCCAGCAAAGGTGCCCACTTCCAAGTGGTCGATGTCACCGCTTTCAAACAACTGCTTGGCTTTTTGTTTGCTTAAGCGTTCTTCCGCCCGATTGAGTTCAACTTGGCTTGTCAGCTGCAGTTTGTTGCCTAAGACCATGGAGTGTCCTTTTCGCTATCGCCATTGCCTTCGTCACGAAGGCTATTTTGGATTTCGAATTGTTCACGGTCGCGCTGCAACTCCAGCCGCAGCTCTTCCTCACTGGGCAGCACCAGGCGGTATTTGCTGGCAAAAAGTTGCTCGCTGCCATTGAGCACCGAGTAGCGCACCACCGACTTGTCTTTGCTGCCGCACAGCAAGATGCCCACCGTGGGGTTGTCGCCCTCGCCCCGGCGCAGGTCGTCGTACATGCGCACATACATGTCCATCTGCCCCACGTCCTGGTGCGTAAGCGGCCCGGTTTTCAGGTCGATCAGCACAAAGCACTTGAGCAGGTAGTTGTAAAACACCAGATCAATGTAGAAATCTTGCGTCTCGGTGCTGATGCGCTGCTGCCGCGCCACAAAGGCAAAGCCCTTGCCCAGCTCCATCAAAAACTGCTGCAACTTGTCCATCAAGGCCGTTTCCATCGTGGCCTCCAGCAAGCGGCCTGTGTCGGGCAGGCCCAGAAACTCCAGCATGACCGGGTCGCGCACAAAAGCGCGGGGCGACTGCTCCAGCGCAGCCATGTTGGCCTGCGCCTCGGCCGTCACTGCGGCCTTGTCTTGGCTGAGCAGCAGGCGCTCGTAATACAGGCTGCCAATTTGCCGCTCCAGCGCCCGGGTGCTCCAGTTATGGACTGCCGCCTCATGCACATACCATTGCCGCGCCTCGGCGCTGTCCACCCGTAGCAGCAAGCGGTAGTGCGTCCAGCTCAATTCGCGACGCAGTGCGTCGCGAATTGGGAACACCTGGTAAAACGCCCGCATGTGGCGCAGATTGGTGGCATCAAACCCCCGCCCAAACTCAGCCGACAAAGCCTGCCCCAACTGAGGCAACAGGCGCTGCCCATAGGCCGCCCGCTGCGCACCGCCCTGCTCAAACTCCACAATATGCCGCCCAATGTGCCAATAGGTCTGAACTTGAACGGCATCCACTGCCCGCAGCACCTGCCGGCGCGAGTCGGCAATCAGTTGGCGCAGACTATCCAGCAATGGGACAAAACCGTCGGTAGCTGCGCCACCTAAGCCGATCTTCTTTCCCGACTGATTCTTAGTCTTTTCGGTCATGGGCTCTTGCTCATTGTGTGGCCAAGGGCGACCATTTTCGTGGCGCCACGAAAATGGTCTGAACTACCGAGGAATCCTCGGTAGTGGCTGTGTCTGCGGCTTGAACTGTCAAGCATTCCTTTACAGTTGCTAAGACTGAATGGGGGGGTCAGGTCGTGGGTTCCTCGCTTCTCCGCACCATGAAGGGCAGTTGTCAACCAATACTTGACAACTGAAATCCGGCCCGTTCCGTCGTAAGTACTCATGCCTCCACCGCCTCCGCAGATGGGAATAGCTGCTGCATCAGCCCTTTCTTGTGGGTCTTGAGGGTTTCGAGTTCTTGGGTCGCTGCGGTGATGAGGGTGTCGAGGGAGGTGAGGCAGTCGGCGATGCGTTGTTGTTCCATCTCGTCCACTGGATAAGAAAATGGGAAGTCACGAATGAGCGCTTGGCTCAAGTTTTCTTGTCCACCGCTATTGCTGAGTTTCCTAAACTCGTCGTACCTGCCAGCCAAGTTTGAAAACACGAAATACGGATTTATGCCTTCTTTTGGGAGAACGGCGGCGCACGCTTGATTGGTAGTGGCTTCAACGCCTAACAAGGCAACTTGACCGCGCGTTTTCCCTTGCCCATACATCGCAATTAAGACGGTTCCTTTTGGCAAAAGTTTGGCAGAGGAGTTTTTTAGGCCCGCTTGGCTGATGTATTCCTCTGCACCGGCGATGACCTCAAAATTCACCAGGGATGTAGTGATCCAAGGGATGTCACCATCCCAATAGCTAGCCTCAGAGCGGTTTGGGGTGCCTCCAGAAGTGGTGCCAAAAATAGCACCTAGCAAGCCACTCTCCCACTCCCCCGCATCCCGAAACTCAGGAAACCGCAAACGCGGTTGGGTTTCGCCTTCGCGGGGGAAAAGCTGCTGCATCAGCCCTTTCTTATGGGTCTTGAGCACATCCACTTTGCGGGCTTGCGCGGCAATCAGTTCGTCCAAGGAACTCAAGCAATCGGCGATTTTTTGTTGTTCGGCTGGAATCGGAAGACCCATAGAAAACGAGAGGAATGTTTCCGCATGGATTCGTCTCGCTTTTCGACTGCCGTCCGCAGCCTCTCCCACTCGTGCGTAAAAATCTTTCCGTTTCACGTATTCCAGAAGGAAACCTGAATTCAGCCCTTCAGCAATGTCAAAACATGGCAAATCGACGGTGGACTCAAAGTGATTCAAACTCGCGGGAACAATGCCGAATGCCTGATTCAAAAAATCAAGCTTGCTGTAAATGAACTGCCCAGCTTTGCGCTGGAAATATTGTGTGTTGACGCTGCCCTGAATCGCTTCGTTTTTTTCAAAGACCCCATTTCCCCAGAGCTTGACAGTAATTTTTTTTGCTACGTCACCCTTGCTTCCAGGAAGGCGGCTCTCGGTCAAAAAGTCACCGAGTTGCTTCAACTCCCAACCACCCCCTCCCCGAAACTCAGGAAACCGCAGCTTAGGCCCCAGCGTTGTTTTCATGTCTTTCACGATGCCAGCCTCTTCATGTGGTGGTCCGCCAGCAAGCTGCGCATCTGCGAAATGGCAATGTCGTTGAGTTTTTGCAGGCGCTCAGGTGCGGGCAGCCCCTGGCGGATGAAGACGGCGTTGAGGCTTTCCAGGTTGGTGAGCACCACCAGTTGCTCCAGCGTGGCGTTGTCGCGCTGGTTACCTTGCGCGTCGGGGTGTGCGTCTTGCCATTGCCTGGCGGTTTGGCCAAACAACGCCACATTCAGCAAATCGGCCTCGCTGGCATACACCTGGCTGGTCTGGGCTTTGGTGATGCTGGGCGGAATCAAGGTTTCTTTGATGGCGTCGGTGTGGATGCGGTAGTTGATTTTGGACAGGGTGCGCTGCAGATTCCAGCCGAGTTGCAGGCGGCTGCTTTCTTCTTCTTTGAGGCGGCGGAATTCTTTGACCAGATAAATTTTGAACTCGGGGCTGATCCACATGCCAAATTCAAAGGCAATGTCGGGGTGGGCGTAGGTGCCGCCGTAGCGGCCTGCGGTGGCTTTGAGGCCGATGGCACCGGTTTTTTCGACCCACTCTTTGACGCTGATCTTGTAGCTGTTGAGTCCGGCCTGACTCTTAATTGTGGCGAATTCGCCGTAATTAAAAGCAGGGTTGTAGATGGATTCCCAGATTCCCAGGAACTCCACGGTATTGCGGTTGCGCAGCCAATCCGAGATGAAAAAGTCCCCATCTTTGGCGCGCAGCATGTCGGTGAGAGAGATGTAGTCGCCCTGGGGCGAAGTCACCACGGCCACGCTGGTGCCTTTGATATCGAGGGTGTTGGTTTTAGTGAGTTTGCTCATTTCAACAAGGCCTTTCCTTGTGCGGTGAGCCGGTATTGCTGCAAGCGGCTGTTGGGTTTGTCTGGGATGGTGCGCTCGATCAGACCCGCCTCCAGCGCCGGTGCCAGATAGAGCTTTTCAAAATTATCCCGGCCCTTGAGGCTCAGTTTTTCCATCAGCTCTTTGCGGCTCCAAGCCCCTTCACCGCAGGCGACGAGAAGCCCTGTGACTTGCCCTGCGACTTGCCCTGTGACTTGCCCTGTGACTTGTTCGGCTGCTTGTTCGCCAACGGCTTCCCACTGCCCTGTGGGCCGCCGCACCAGGGCGGTGAACTGATTGCCGCTGACCTCGCTGATCAGCTCAATTTGCGGCCACTCGCCCAGCGCCCGGGGTATGCCGCTGCCCATGCCTCGGTAGGGCAGCAGCCGGAAAGCGTGCTCGCTCAGCGTCGGGTTGCGGCGGTTGGTTTTCCCGTGGCGTATGTCGTCAATGCTCAGACTGTCGGGCAGGTGGCCGGGGCTGATGATTTCGATGCGGTCGCGAAACACCAAAATGCGGATGGAGGCGCTGGTGAAGTAGTCGCGATGGACGAGCGCATTGACCAGCAGCTCTTGCAGGGCTACTTCAGGTACTTCCAAGATGCCCGGTGAGTTGAAGCCTTGGTCGCCCTGCACGCGGCGCAGGTTGCGTTTGATGAAGGCCAGCGCCTCGGCGTATTGGGCAGGCAGGGTTCCGCTGAAGTCCTGGCTGTCTTGGTAATGACTGTCGGCAATGCTGGTGCCGAAGAAGGCCACGGCCTTGATGGAGTATGCGGGCCGCCAGCGCAGCGGGTTGCGGCCAAACAGCATGAGGCCAGCCAGGGTCAGTTCGCGGCCATCGCCCAGGCCCAGGTTTTGTAGCACGGTGTCCAGCGGCAGCCCTGCTTGGGCGGTGTCTGCGCTGTAGTGCTGGGCCAGGTAGCGGCGAAAGGCGGGTTCATCCAGATCGGCGCTGGTGGTGCCTGCCACGGGCACCACATCCGCGTAAACCAGGCCGCCACTTTGAAACATGCGCTGCATTTCTTCGCGCGCGGTCACATGGCGCTTGTCGGCCCCTTGTTTGACCCAGATGCGGCCTTGGTGGTCCAGGTAGGGTTTGGCCATGCCGTTGGGCACGGTGACCACCATGACCAGCCCGGCATGGGTTTTGACGTTTTCGGTGACGGGGTGGATGGGCGGGCGCACATGCTGGCTGCTGGCGTTGCTGAGCATCTGGTTAAGGTGGCGCACATCGGCGGCATCCAGCCCCGCAATGGTGCCGTCATCGTCCACACCGATGAGCAGCGTGCCACCGCCACTGTTGGCAAAGGCCGCCAGTTCGGCGGCCAGTGCATCGGGGCTGCTGAAGGTGCGCTTGAATTGCTGGCGGGTGTGCTCGCCCAAAACAATGCGCTCCAGCAGCGTTGCTTCGATGAAGGGGCGCTCACTCATACGCACTCAACCCCGAAATCTCACGCCCCTGCGCACGTTTTTGCAGCAACGGCACCAGCTCTTTCATCAGCGCCGTTTCAGCCTGGGCGCGGGCTTTCCAGCCCAGCTCCAGCGGGGCCATTAAATCGCTCAAGGCTTCGCCATCAAAAATCATGCGTTGCAAGATGCCATCGACAAAGGCTTGCAGGGCGGCGGGGGCCAACTGGTGGCGCGTTGCAATGTCGGTCAGTTCGGCGCTGTCCTTTTCCTTTTTGAACCAGGTGTAGCCCTCGCGGATGGCGGCCTCGCTCAGGCCCTCGCCCGCCTTCAGGGTGTTGATGTAGGCGGCAATGTCGTCGCGCTCGTTCATGAATTTGGCGTCGGACAGGATCAAGCCCAGCAGCTCTTCCTTGGTCATCTTTTGTTTGCCGATGCCCTGCAGCCCTTGCTGTGAAAAGCGGGACATGAGGCCCATGATGTAGTCGTAATCAATCACCGCGCTGGCAAACAGCACAAATTCAAAGTCGAGCTGATCCACCGCATCGGCTGCACCGCCCTCATCATTGCCGCTTTTGTCGTGCTCGGCTTGTTGGGCTTTAAGGCGCTGGGCGGTTTCAAGGTAGGCACCGCGAAAGGCTTGCAACTGCTCTGCGGGCAGGATGTGTTCGATCGCTACTTCGTTGTCGGCGGTGAGGTCGGTGTATTGGTCCAGCTGGGTTTTCAGGCGCTGCACTTCTTTAAAGTTTTGGATAAAGGCGGCGCGGGCGTCGTCGCCCTTGAGGCTGTGCACAGCCTCGGGCGTGCAGGCCAGGCCTTGGCTTTGCATGAAGTCCGCCAGCTTGGTGACGGCGGCGTCCAACTTTTGGATGACCAGCGGGGCTTTTTCGACGAGCCAGATTTTCCGAGCCTCTTCCCCCGACTTCTCGCCCGAGAACAGGGCAATCGCGGCGTCCACATTGGCCTGCTGCTGGCGAAAGTCCAGGATGTTGCCGTAGGGCTTGGTGCCGTTGAGTACGCGGTTGGTGCGCGAAAACGCCTGTATCAAGCCGTGGTGCTTGAGGTTTTTGTCCACATACAGGGTGTTGAGGTATTTGCTGTCAAAACCCGTGAGCAGCATGTCCACCACGATGGTGATGTCGATCTTTTTGGCCGCCGGGTAATCCGCATTGGGCCATTGGTGGTCTTTGATGCGCTTTTGTACGTCCTGGTAGTACAGGTCGAACTCGCTGATGGAGTGGTTGGTGCCGTAGCGCTGGTTGTAGCTAGCCAGGATGGCTTTGAGGGCGGCTTTTTTGCCCTCGGGGTCTACCTGGTTGTCTTCTTTTTCTTGGGGCAGGTCTTCCTGGATTTGCCTCACATCGGCATCGCCCTCTGCCGGGGGCGAGAACACGCAGGCGATGTTGAGCGGCACAAAGGCAGGGTCTGCCGCTTGCTTGGCTTGCTGCAGCTCGCCAAACAGGCGGTGATATTCGATGGCGTCGTTGATGCTGGCGGTGGCCAGCACGGCGTTAAAGCGGCGATGGGCAGTAGCGGTGTCGTGTTTGGCCAGGATGGCTTCGATGACGGCCTTTTTGGCCAGGGCCTCGCCGGGCTTGGGTGGGTTTTTACCTTCGGGCTTGTAATAGTCCACATGGAAGCGCAGCACGTTGGCGTCTTCAATGGCGTGGGTGATGGTGTAGGCGTGCAGTTGCTTTTGGAACAGGTCTTCCGTGGTCTTCATGGAAGCCTGTTCGTCCTCAATCTGCGTGCGGCTGGAGTTGGCCTCAAAAATGGGCGTGCCGGTAAAGCCAAACAGTTGCGCCTTGGGGAAGAACTCTTTGATGGCCTGGTGGTTGTCGCCAAACTGCGAGCGGTGGCATTCATCAAAGATGAAGACGATGCGCTTATTGGCCAGTGGTGCCAGTTGCTCTTTGTAGGTGGCCTTGCCATCCTTCTTTTGCTGCTTGTTGCGCTTGCTGTTTTCATCCAGCGCCAGGCCCAGCTTCTGGATGGTGGTGACGATCACCTTGTCGGCATAGTCGTCCGACAGCAGGCGGCGCACCAGCGTGGCGGTGTTGGTGTTTTCTTCTACGCAGCCTTCTTGGAAGCGGTTGAATTCTTCGCGGGTCTGGCGGTCCAGGTCTTTGCGGTCCACCACAAAGAGGCATTTCTCCACATCGGGGTTGTCTTTGAGCAGCGTGGACGCTTTGAAGGACGTGAGCGTTTTGCCGCTGCCGGTGGTGTGCCAGATGTAGCCGTTACCGCTGTTCTGGTGAATGCACTCGACGATGTGCTTGACGGCATAGACTTGGTAGGGCCGCATCATCAGCAGCTTCTGCTCGCTGGCCACCAGCACCATGTAGCGGCTGATGGTTTGGCCCAGGGTGCATTTGGGCAAAAACTTGTCAGCAAATTCGTCGAGCTGGGTGATCTTTTTATTGGCCTCGTCGGCAAACTGGTAGATGGGCAAAAACCGCTCGTCCGCATTGAACGCAAAGTGCCGCACGTTGTTGTTGGCGAAGTAGTAGGTGTTGGTGCGGTTGCTGACGATGAAGAGCTGCAAAAAGCCCAGCAGCGTTTTGGTGTAGCCGTTGCCGGGGTCGTTTTTATAGTCAACGATCTGCTCCATGGCCCGGCGGGGGTTGATGCCCAGCGTTTTCAGCTCGATCTGCACGCACGGCACGCCGTTGATGAGGATAAGAACGTCGTAGCGGTGGTGGCTGTAGTCGGTGTTGATGCGCAGCTGGTTGACCACCTCGAAGGTGTTTTTGCACCAGTCTTTGATGTTGACCAGGGTGTAGTTCAGCGGCGTACCGTCTTCACGGGTGAAGGCGTTGATTGAGCGCAGGGTGCGGGCAGCGGTGAATACGTCGGGGGTGACGATTTCGTCGAGCAGGCGGGCAAATTCGCCATCGGTCAGGTGGACGCGGTTCAGGGCCTCGAACTTTTCGCGAAAGTTGCGCTCCAGTGCGGCACGGTCGCGAATGTCCGGGCGGTACTCGTACTTGAGGTGTTGGAGCTTGCCGATGAAGCCGTATTCAATCTGATCTTCCTTCACCCCGTGGCTTGGCTTATTGGCGTAGAGGTCGTAGCTGATGTTGGATGGGGACATGGGCTAGGTGAAAAGATCAGGCTTGCAGGAATGGCGCCCTGGCGCTTAGTGATCGATTCTAGGCGCTGGCCGCCGTGGTGGAGGACGCCAGAATGCAGCTAGCCTGGTCAGGAGAGTTGGCGAAATTACTCCTAAAAAAATAGCTTCTTGCGCAATGAATACGGGCGCTATCGGCCAATTTGCTTCATAGCGCCCATCTGTTCATTCAGCCCTATCACAACAGCACGATGTCGTACTGCTCCTGCCCCATCGCGGCTTCTGTCTGGAGCGAGATGGGCTTGCCGATGAAGTCCGACAGCCCGGCCAGGTGCGGGCTTTCCTCGTCGAGCAGCAACTCCACCACCTGCGGTGAAGCCACCACGCGAAATTCGCGCGGGTTGAACTGGCGGGCCTCGCGCAGTATCTCGCGCAGGATGTCGTAGGCCACGCTGCGCGCGGTGCGCACAGCGCCCCGGCCCTGGCAGGCGGCGCAGGGCTCGCACAGCATGTGGGCGAGCGATTCGCGCGTGCGCTTGCGCGTCATCTCCACCAGGCCGAGCTGCGAGAAGCCGCCCGCCATGGTCTTCACGCGGTCGCGTGCGAGCTGTTTGCGGAACTCGGTGAGCACGGCGCTCTGGTGGTCTTCGCGCGCCATGTCGATGAAGTCCACGATGATGATGCCGCCCAGGTTGCGCAGGCGCAGCTGGCGGGCAATGGCGCCGGCCGCCTCCAGGTTGGTCTTGAAGATGGTGTCGTCGAAATTGCGCGCGCCGACGTAGCCGCCGGTGTTCACATCGACGGTGGTGAGCGCCTCGGTCTGGTCGATGATGAGGTAGCCGCCCGACTTGAGCTCGACGCGCCGGCCCAGCGCACGGGCGATTTCTTCGTCGATGGCGTACAGGTCGAAGATGGGGCGCTCGCCCTTGTAATGCTGCAGCTTGCCCGCAGCGGCGGGCATGAATTCCTGGCCGAAGGCGCGCAGGCGATGGAACTGCTCGGTCGAGTCGATGCGGATGGTCTGCGTGTGCTCCCCCACCAGGTCGCGCAGCACGCGCTGCAGCAGGTCCAGGTCCTGGTGCAGCAGCGAGGTGGGTGGCAAGCGCAGCGAGGCCTCTTTGGTGCGGGCCCAGGTTTTGCGCAGGTAGGCAATGTCTTCGGCCAGCTCGGCATCTGACGAGTCTTCGCCGTTGGTTCGCAGAATGAAGCCGCCGCCCCCGCCCGTGGACTTGTCGCCCACCAGGGCCTGCAGGCGGGCGCGCAGTGCGTCGCGCTCGGCCACCGGAATTTTTTGCGACACGCCCACATGGTCGTCCTGCGGCAGAAACACCAGCAGGCGCCCGGCGATGCTGATTTGCGTGGACAGGCGTGCGCCTTTGGTGCCGATGGGGTCCTTGATGACCTGCACCATGAGCGACTGGCCCTCGAAGACCTGCTTTTCGATGGGCACCTGGGGTTCGCCCTTGCGCGCGAACATGGGGGCCTCTCCGCCCTCCTGGCGCTGCCACACGTCGGCCACATGCAGAAAGGCCGCGCGCTCCAGCCCGATGTCGATGAAGGCCGACTGCATGCCCGGCAGCACGCGCGAGACCTTGCCAAGGTAGACATTGCCCACCAGGCCGCGCTCGAGCGTGCGCTCGATGTGCAGCTCCTGCACGGCGCCATGCTCGACCACGGCCACGCGGGTTTCCTGGGGTGACCAGTTGATGAGAATGTCTTGGTGCATGGTGGGCGGGGTGTTCAGATGCGCAGGCCTGCGGTGCGCAACAACTGCGCGGTCTCAAAAAGCGGCAGGCCCATGATGCCCGAATAGCTGCCGCTCAGGTGCGGAATAAACATCCCGGCGCGCCCCTGCACGCCATAGGCACCGGCCTTGCCCAGCGGCTCGCCGGTGTCCACATAGGCATCTATCTGGCCGGGTGTGAGTTCGGCAAAGGTGACGTGCGACACCGACAGTGCCGTCAGCCGCTGCGCCCCGTTCTGTAGCGCCACGGCGGTCAGCACGCGGTGTGTGCGGCCCGAGAGCTCGGCCAGCATGCGCCGGGCATCCAGGGCATCGGCCGGTTTGCCGTAGATCGTGGCGCCCATAGTCACAGTGGTGTCCGAGCACAGAATAGGCGCTTCGGGCAGACCCCGACGGGCGTGGCGCTGCACGGCAGCGTCGAGCTTGAGGGCGGTGACGCGCTCGACGTAATCGGCCGGGGCCTCATGGGGCAGCACCGCCTCGATGGCCTCGGCATCTTCCTGCACATCCCCTGCCACATTGGGCAGCAGCAGTTCGTGGCGCACGCCGAGCTGGTCGAGCAGCTGGCTGCGGCGGGGGCTTTGCGAGGCAAGGTAGATGAATTCAGGCATGAAAATATTGAACAAATAACGGCCTCAATGCCCACCCAATATGCGCTGAAAGCTACTATTTTAATAGCGAAATACGGAGTGCACTGCTATTCACGATGGTAGGGATGCCCCGCGTTCACTGACCAGGCGCGGTAGAGCTGCTCGATCAGCAGCACGCGCACCATGGCGTGCGGCAGGGTCAGGTCGGACAGTCGAATGCGCTCGTGCGCCGCCTGCCGGAAGGCCGGGTCCAGCCCGTCGGGACCACCGATGACCAGGGCCACATCGTCCCCGCCCAGTTGCCAGCCCTTGAGCCGCTCGGCCAGGGCCTTGGTGGTGAGGCTGGTGCCGCGTTCGTCCAGCGCCACCACGCGCGTGCCGCGCGGGATGGCCGCCTCGATGCGCTCGCGCTCGGCGGCGTACAGGGTCTCGATGGTCTTGGAGCCGCGCGGCTCGGTCTTGACAGCTTTCAGCTCCACCTTGAGCTCGGGCGGGAAGCGTTTGGCGTAGTCGTCGTAGGCGGTTTGCGCCCAGTCGGGCACCCGCTGCCCGACGGCCACGATGAGCAGCCGCATGACCTGACTCAGGCCTTGCGGGCGGGTGCCTTGCGGGCCGGGGTCTTGGCTGCAGCCGCCTCGGGCTTGGCCCGCGCCGTCTTGGCAGGCGCCTTGGTGGCCGTTTTGGCCGCCGTCTTGGCAGGTGCGCGCGGCTTGACCACCACGGTCTTTATCGCGGCCTTGGTGGCCGGAGCCTTGGTGGTTTTGGCAGCGGGGGCCTTGGCCGTCTTGGCGGCGGGCTTGGCGGCCGTGGTGCGGGCCGGGGTGGTGGCGGGTGTCTTGCTGGCAGGCTTGCGGGCCACCTTGGCGGCGGGCTTGCTGGTCGGCTTGGCAGCAGCAGGTGCGGCAGCCGTCTTGGCGGCGGTGGCCTTGGCGACCTTGGCGGCCACCTTGCGGCCGGGCTGTGCCGCTACGCCTTGCTCGGCGGCGGCCTTGGCCGCACGGCGGGCGGCCGTCTTGGCCGGCACCTTGGCCGCAGCCGGGGCGGCGGGCTTGGCGGCACCGAGCTTGAGGCGCACGGGGGTGTCGCCCCACAGTTCTTCCAGGCGGTAGTACTGGCGGATGGTGGGCTGCATGATGTGCGCCACGGCCGAACCGCAGTCCACGATGATCCACTCGCCGTTCTCTTCGCCCTCGATGCGGGGCTTGGAGAAACCGGCTTCCTTCACCTTGTCGCGCACGCTGGCGGCCAGGGCCTTGGTCTGGCGGTTGGAGGTGCCCGACGCCACGATGACCCGCTCAAACAGCGGCGACAGATGCTCGGTGTTGAAGACCTGGATGTCTTGCGCCTTGACATCTTCCAGGCCATCCACAATGGCGCGCTGGAGCTTGGCGACGTCTTTCTTGGCGGCGGATTCCGAGGATTTGGTGGTGGTCATCAGGTGGAGGTTCAGAGGTGATAGGGGTCAATATAACGCGCAATGTCGCAGGTCACCAGCGGGCTGCGCCGCAGGTGTTGCGCTTGCGCGCCGCAAGGCATTTGGAGTGTTTTTGGCCTTCAGGGCAAGCGTAGAAAGCGCTTCAAGCTACTGAAATTATAGTAGCCCGCTTCAGAGCCAGTCGCGCTGCACCAGGAAGCGCCGTGTCAGCTCGGCCTCAGGGGTGCCTTCGGCGGCCTCGTGGCGATACGCCCAGGTCGCCAGCGGCGGCATGGACAGCAGGATGGATTCGGTGCCCCCGCCCGACTGCAGGCCGA
>DMZZ01000387.1:0-1622 GCA_003484805.1 Comamonadaceae bacterium
GGTGTCGCAAAAAGGCTGGGTGCGCGCGCGCACCGGCCATGGCCACGAGGCCGCGAGCTTCGCCTTCAAGGCCGGCGACGGGCTCTATGGCACCTTCGAGTGCCGCTCGGTGGACCAGCTACTCGTGTTCGGTCACAACGGCCGCATCTATTCTGTGCCAGTGGCGCAACTGCCCGGCGCGCGCGGCGACGGCCAGCCCGTCACCACGCTGATCGACCTGGAGCCCGGCACCACCATCGCCCACTACTTTGCCGGCCCGGCCACGGCGCTGCTGCTGCTGGCGAGCACCGGCGGCTACGGTTTCCTGGCCACGGTGGAGAACATGGTCTCGCGCCAGCGTGGTGGCAAGGCCTTCATCACCGTGGGTGAGGGTGAGGTCATCTGCGCGCCCTCGCACGCCGCGCACACCAGCGGCGGACAGCCGCTGGCCCCTGCCACCCATGTGGCCTGCGCTTCGGTGGGCGGGCGCATCCTGACCTTCGAGATCGGCGAACTCAAGCTGATGGAGAAAGGCGGACGCGGACTGATGCTGATCGACCTGGAAGACAAGGACCAGCTCGCCGGTGCAGCCGCCTACACGCGCAGCATCCGCATCGAGGGGCTGGGTCGCGGCGGCAAGCCGCGTGACGAAACGCTGGAAATCCGCTCGCTCAACAACGCCCGTGCAGCGCGTGCGCGCAAGGGCAAGGCGGCTGACCTGGGGTTCAAGCCGTCGGCCGTCACGCGGGTGGAATAGGCGCGGCGGTTGGCTGGCGAAGGGGCTGCGCCCCGGCCGGTGGGTGCGGCGGGAAGGACATGGGGCGGTTGTAAAAAAATGAAAAAACGCGCACCATGATTAAAGTCATATTCGAGGAGATTGCACATGTTGAATCGCATGCGTATGGCCCAGAAGCTGTGGATGGCCGTGGTGATCATCGTGCTCATGCTGGTGGCTGTGGTCGGGTTTTCGGGCTACCGCTCGGCCAAGGTGCAGGCGCAGTCCGATGCCGTCATCAAGGAGGGCACGGAGCGCGTGGAGGCGGCCATCCGCTGGACCGGACTGACCGAAACCAATGCAGCGCGTACCCAGGCGCTGATTGTCAGCAGCGACCCGGCGGTGGAGGCCGAATTCAAGGATGCCATTGCCGCAACATCGGCGCAGATCAGCGAGGTGCAGAAGTCGCTCGAAGCCATGGCGCTGTCCGACGCCGACAAGGCGCAGTTGGGCAAGATCGCTGCGGCCCGCAAGACCATGATCGACCTGCGCGGGCAGGCCCGCAAATTTAAAGAAGAGGGCCAGCATGACCAGGCGGTGGCACTGGTTGCACAGCAGTACAACCCGGCGGTTGCTGCCTACCTGCAGACCTTGCGGGATTTCGTCAAGATGCAGCAGCAAAGCTCGCAGGAGCGCCAGCAGGTGTTGGCGCAAGAGCGTGTGATGACGGTGCAACTGGCGGGCGGCATGGTGCTGCTGGTGCTGCTGTGCATTGGCCTGGGCGCCTATTACCTCATCGGCAGCATCCAGCGTCCCCTGGCCGAGGCGGGCGCCCTGGCGCAGCGCATTGCCGGTGGCGACCTCAGTGCCCAGGAAACCGTGACGCGCAGTGACGAATTTGGCGACCTTCTGCGCTCGCTCTATGCCA
>DMZZ01000387.1:1668-8527 GCA_003484805.1 Comamonadaceae bacterium
TTCACCAGCACCATCCAGCAAAGTGCCGCCAGTGCCCAGCAGGCCAGCATGCTGGCCACCGGAGCATCGGGTGTGGCGCGCCGGGGCGGCGAGGTGGTGAAGGAGGTGGTCGCCACCATGGAGGACATCCACCAGAGCAGCCGGAAGATTGCCGACATCATTGGCGTGATCGACGGCATTGCCTTCCAGACCAACATCCTGGCGCTCAATGCCGCAGTCGAAGCGGCCCGCGCCGGCGAGCAGGGCCGGGGCTTTGCCGTGGTGGCCAGCGAGGTGCGATCCTTGGCCGGGCGCAGCGCCGATGCGGCCAAGGAGATCAAGCAGCTCATCGGAGCCTCGGTCGAGAAGGTGGAGCTGGGTTCACGCCTGGTGCAGGATGCCGGGGGCACCATGCAGGAGATCGTGCAGTCGGTGCAGCGTGTCACCGACATGATCGGTGAGGTCACGGCGGCCAGCACCGAGCAGAGCACGGGCATCGGCCAGGTGAACCAGGCGGTGGTCAACCTTGACCAGATGACGCAGCAGAACGCCGCACTGGTGGAAGAAAGCACGGCGGCTGCGCAAAGCCTGCGCGAGCAGGCCCGCCAGCTGGCCGAGGCGGTGTCGGTGTTCAAGGTCCAGGGCGGTAGCCTGCAGGCTGCTGCCCCTGTGGCGCGCAGTGCCCCGGCACCTGCGCCGGTTCCGCCAGCCGCTGCGGTGCGTGCATCGGCGGCCCGCAAGCCCGTAGTGCGGGCCCCGGCACCCAAAACCTCGGCACGGCTGGCGCAGCCTGCCGCTACGGCGCTTGCCCGGCCGTCCAAGGCGGTGTCGCCGCCACCCGCAGCGACGCCCCGCGCGGCGCCCGCCGGGGGCGAGGACGACTGGGAATCCTTCTGACGCGGCACCGCCCGTAAGAACGTGTTTACGATCTCGCAGGGGCCGCGTTGGAGCGCAATCGGGATGAGTGGATGCGTCGGATGTGCCGCATGGGCTCGTGCCCATGCAAGCAGCCGGGGCGTCCAATCGCCCGATTTCGCTCCAACCCTTTGGGCAGTGGTCTTTGCGGGCGATCTGCGGCGTTGCGGCGCTTGTGGATAGCGGAGCTATCCACTGCGCCCCGCGCCTTGCATCCCATCCCGCAAAGACCGCTGCGCGACCCCTGGGAGATCGTAAACACGTTCTAAGGGCGGTGCGGGCAGGGCCGGGCGGCGGCCCGGGTGATCAGGCCAGTTCGGCGATCAGTTCGATTTCCACGCAGGCCCCCAGGGGAATCTGTGCCACGCCGAAAGCACTGCGCGCATGCACGCCGGCCTCGCCAAACACCTCGCCCAGCAGTTCGCTGGCGCCGTTGGTCACGAGGTGTTGTTCGGTGTAGTCGCCCGTGGAGTTGACCAGGCTCATCACCTTGACGATGCGCTTGACGCGGTTCAGGTCGCCGCCGCAGGCCGCCTGCAGCGTGCCCATGAGGTCGATGGCCACGGCACGCGCCGCCAGCTTGCCTTCCTCGGTGGTGATGTTGCGGCCGAACTGGGCGGCCCAGGGCTTGCCATCCTTGCGGGCAATATGGCCACTCAGAAAAACCAGGTTGCCGGTCTGCACGAACGGCACATAGGCGGCGGCGGGCACGGCGACCGGGGGCAGGGTGATGTTCAGGGCGGAAAGCTTGTCGTAAACGCTCATGGGAGTTCCTTGTGAAAACGGTAAACCGGCCTGGAAGGAGCAGGACGCTCCGGCATGCCGTCGGTTGTGGCATGCGGGCCGAGGGTTCGCATGTTACACAGGCAACCGGGTGGCCGGTGCTGAGAATGTCAACCCGTTCTCAGGGCCGGGTGTGCTTGCCGGTGCGTGCGTCTTGTTCCGGGGGCGTTCCGGGCTGCCGTAGCATCGGCCCATGTCACAAGCCTCCGACATGCCCTCCAGTCCTCTGCCGGCCCGACAGGCCGGGCCGGTGGGCGGGTGGCCGCTGATGCTGTCGGGCGCCGTGGCGGGCGCGGCGCTGCAACTCCAGCAGCCTGTGTTGTGGCCTGCCGGAGCCTATGCCGTGCTGGCGCTGCTGGCGGGTGTGCTGGCCTGGGGGGCCTGGCGCGCCCGGCGGGGCGCACTACGGCTGCGTGGCGCGGCCATGGCCTGCGCTGCTGCGCTGGCCGTTTTTGCGCTGACGGGCCTGCGTGCAAGCCACTTTGCCATAGGGGCGCTGAACCCTGCGCTGGAGGGGCGGGACATTCTGGTCACCGGTGTCGTCGCCGCCATGCCCCAGCCCATGGACGCCGGGCTGCGGCTGCGCCTGGCGGTGGAGTCCGCCAGCCTGGCCGGAGCGCCCGTGCAACTCCCGGCATTGATCGACCTGGGCTGGTACCACGGCGTTCTGCAGGAGGCTCCGGACCTGGCGCAACTGCAGCGCCAGCCCCAGCGGCTGCGCGCCGGGGAGCGCTGGCAGATGGCGGTGCGCCTGAAGGCGCCGCACGGTGCACGCAATCCGCACGGGTTTGACTACGAACTGTGGCTGTGGGAGCAGGGCGTGCAGGCCACGGGGTATGTGCGGGCGGGGCAGCGCGATGTGCCGCCACGGCGCATCGAGGCCACCTGGCGCCACCCGGTGGAGCAGGCGCGGCAGACGGTGCGCGATGCGATTTTTGATGCCCTCGCACCCGATGCCACGGACGCCCGGCGCGTCCGGCTGGCGGGGGTGGTGGCCGCCCTGGTCACCGGCGACCAGCGCGCCATCGACCGTGCCGACTGGGACGTGTTCCGCGCCACGGGCGTGGCCCATCTCATGAGCATCTCGGGCCTGCATATCACGCTGTTTGCCTGGCTGGCGGCCGCTGTGGTGCAGGCTCTGTGGCGGCGCTCGCAGCGTTTGTGCCTGGCGCTGCCCGCGCCCTCGGCGGCTCTGATCGGTGGCGTGCTGCTTGCGGCGCTGTACGCGCTGTTCAGTGGCTGGGGACTGCCTGCACAGCGCACCGTGCTGATGCTGGCCACCGTGAGCCTGCTGCGCCTGGGCGGGTGGCGCTGGCCCTGGCCGCAGGTGTGNNGCTCAGCTTTGTGGCGGTGGCGGTGTTGTTTGCTACTGAACCTGTAGCTGTTGACGCCCGAAGGACGAGCGTCAGAGGCCGATTTCTATCATTATTGCGTGAGCAGTGGGTGGTCACGCTCGCACTCACCCCACTGGGCCTGCTGTTGTTCGGGCAGGTGTCGCTGGTGGGTTTGCTGGCGAATGTGCTGGCCATTCCGTGGGTGACACTGGTGGTGACGCCGCTGGCGTTTGCCGGGGTGGTCTGGGCGCCCCTGTGGCAGGCGGCCGCCTGGGGTGTGCAGGGGTTGGCCTGGGTGTTGCAATGGCTGGCGGCCTGGCCCTGGGCGCAGGTGTGGGTGCCCGCCGCGCCGCTGTGGGCAGGCATGGCCGGCGTGGCNNCCGGGGGCGTGCTGCTGGCCCTGCGGCTGCCCTGGCAGGTGCGGGCGCTGGGGCTGTCCCTGTTGCTGCCGGTGCTGCTGTGGCAAGACGCGCGGCCGGTGCCGGGCCGGTTTGAACTGCTGGCGGCCGATGTGGGGCAGGGCAATGCCGTGCTGGTGCGCACGGCCACGCACACCCTGCTGTACGACGCCGGGCCGCGCTACAGCCGCGTGAGCGATGCCGGTGCGCGCGTGCTGGTGCCACTGCTGCGCGCGCAGGGCGAGCGGGTCGATGTGCTAATGCTCAGCCACCGCGACAGCGACCACACCGGCGGTGCCTTTGCGGTGCTGGCGCAGCAGCCCCAGGCCCGGCTGACCGGCTCGATCGCGGGCGACCCGACTTTGCAGGCCCTGGGGCCTGCAGCCCCCTGCCTGGCCGGGCAGCGCTGGCAGTGGGACGGTGTGGACTTCGAGCTGCTGCACCCCTTGCCGGACACAGTGGGCAAAGGGCCGCAGGGTCCGCGCTCCAACGCGCTCAGCTGTGTGCTGCGGGTGGTCGATGCGCACGGCACGGCGGCCCTGCTGGCGGGCGATATCGAGGCCGCGCAAGAGCAGGCCCTGGTGGCGCGCGGGGCAGCCCTGCAGGCCGATGTGCTGCTGGTGCCGCACCATGGCAGCAGAACATCTTCTAGCGCGCCCTTCCTGGATGCTGTGCAGCCGCGCACCGCACTGGTGCAGGCCGCCTACCGCAGCCGCTTCGGGCATCCCGCGCCCGAAGTGTTGCAGCGCCTGCGCGAGCGCGGTATTGCCGTGGTGGAGTCGCCGCGCTGTGGTGCGGCCACCTGGGCATCGGCCCAGCCCGACCGGGTGGGTTGTGAACGGCAGAACAAAATGCGTTACTGGCAGCATCCGATGCCCCCGCCTTGAGGCGGCAGGGTGCCAGACTGGCGCACAACTTGCTATCCTGATTCCAGGAGGTCCGTGATGCAGAAATTCGACGAGATGTACGCCATCCTGCCCTTTGACGGCAGCGATGTGCGAGAGCATTACAAGCGCTACGGCCACTGGCTGGCGCGCCAGGCGCCCGAAACCATGCAAGCCCGCCGCGCCGAGGCCGAGATGATCTTCCGTCGCGTGGGCATCACCTTCGCCGTGTATGGCGACAAGGACGAGGGCGGGGCGGGCAACGAGCGCCTGATCCCGTTCGACCTGGTGCCGCGCATCATTCCGGCCCATGAGTGGGCACGCATGGAGCGCGGGCTGGTGCAGCGCGTGGCGGCGCTCAACCGCTTCATCCACGACGTCTACCACGGCCAGGACATCCTGCGCGCGGGCCTCGTCCCCTCCGACCTGGTGCTGGACAATGCCCAGTACCGTCCCCAGATGGCGGGCGTGAAGGTGCCGCGCGACATCTATGCACATATCGCCGGCATCGACATCGTGCGCGCTGCCAATGCGCAGGGCGATGGCGTGCACTACGTGCTCGAGGACAACCTGCGCGTCCCCAGCGGCGTGAGCTACATGCTGGAGAACCGCCGCATGATGATGCGGCTGTTCCCCGAGCTGTTCAGCATGCACCAGGTGGCGCCCGTGGCCCATTACCCCGATCTGCTGCTCGACACGCTGCGTGCCAGCGCACCGGCCGGCGCAGCCACGCCCACGGTGGTGGTGCTCACGCCCGGCATGCTCAACAGCGCGTATTTCGAGCACGCCTTCCTTGCGCAGCAGATGGGCGTGGAACTGGTCGAGGGGCAGGACCTGGTGGTGCGCGACAACTTCGTCTACATGCGCACCACGCGCGGGCTGCAGCGCGTGCATGTCATCTACCGCCGCGTGGACGATGATTTTCTCGATCCGAAGGTGTTTCGTCCCGATTCCACGCTGGGCTGCGCCGGCCTCATGCAGGCCTACCGCGCGGGCAACGTGGCCATCTGCAACGCCGTGGGCACGGGCGTGGCCGACGACAAGTCGGTCTACCCCTATGTGCCCGAGATGATCCGTTTCTATCTCGGCGAAGAACCCATCCTGCAAAACGTGCCCACCTGGCTGTGCCGCAAGCCGGACGACCTGCAGTACGTGCTGGCCCACCTCGGCGAACTCGTGGTCAAGGAGGTGCACGGCGCCGGTGGCTACGGCATGCTCATCGGCCCGGCCGCCACGCGCGCCGAGATCGAAAACTTCCGCCGCGCCCTCATCGCCGACCCTGCGCGCTACATTGCCCAGCCCACGCTGAGCCTGTCGAGCTGCCCCACCTTCGTGGACAGCGGCCTGGCGCCGCGCCACATCGACTTGCGTCCTTTCGTGCTCTCGGGCCAGAAGGTGCAGATGGTGGCCGGAGGGCTCACGCGCGTGGCGTTGAACGAGGGCTCGCTCGTCGTCAATTCATCGCAAGGGGGCGGCACCAAGGACACCTGGGTGCTGCAGGAAGAAGGGAGCAAAGCATGCTGAGCCGCACCGCCGATCATCTGTTCTGGATGTCGAGATACACCGAACGGGCAGAGAACACCGCCCGGATGTTGAATGTGAGCTACGAGACCGCGCTGCTGCCCCAATCCGCTGCCAAAGCGCAGGAGGGCTGGATGGGCCTGCTGTCCATCAGCGAGCTGATCCCTGCCTACACCGCGCGCCACGGCGCCGTCACGCGCGATGGGGTGCTGGACTTCATGGTGCGCGATGGCAACAACCCCTCGTCCATCCTGTCGTGCCTGCGCGGCGCGCGCGAGAACGCCCGCGCGGTGCGCGGCGCCCTCACCACCGAGGTGTGGGAGACGCAGAACCAGACCTGGCTGGAGCTGCACCGCCAGCTCGAAGGCGGCGCCTTTGAGCGCGACCCGGGCCAGTTCTTCGAGTGGGTCAAATACCGCTCGCACCTCTCGCGCGGCGTCACGCTGGGCACCATGCTGCAGGATGAAGCCTTTCACTTCCTGCGCCTGGGCACCTTTCTGGAGCGGGCCGACAACACGGCGCGCCTGCTCGATGTGAAGTTCCATGCCGTACAGAGCGATTTCCATGGTGTCATCACCGGACGCGAGCCCGAGGCCGACTTCTACCACTGGAGCGCCATCCTGCGCAGTGTTTCTGCCTTCGAGGTGTACCGCAAGGTGTACCGCGACGTGATCACGCCCGAGCGCGTGGCCGACCTGCTGATCCTGCGCCGCGACATGCCGCGCTCCCTGCACGCCAGCCTGCGCGAGGTGGTGGACAACCTCGCGCTGGTGTCCAACGGCCATTCGGCCGAGACCGAGCGGCGCGCCGGGCGCCTGCTGGCCGACCTGCAGTACGGCCGCATCGACGAAATCCTGGCGACCGGCCTGCACGCCTTCCTGACGCAGTTCCTGGACCGCGTGAACGACCTGGGCGCGGGTATCGGACGCGACTTTCTGGTCGCGGCGCAGCACTGAAAGCTGGCTGGGCCGGTGGCTCAGCGCCCGCCGGGGGTGTTGCGCCGCTGCTGGCGCAGCATGAAGAGGTACAGGCTCTCCACCTTCTC
>DMZZ01000274.1:0-18701 GCA_003484805.1 Comamonadaceae bacterium
CCCACCTGAAGGCCAACGTGTTCGATGCGCTGTTCTACCTGGGCCGCGCCCGCAAGGAAGAAGCCGAGCTGCGCCGCGACATCGAGGAACGCATCATCGACTTCCTGGAAATCGACCACATCCGCCACGCCAGTGTCGCGGCCCTGCCCTACGGCCTGCAAAAGCGCGTGGAGATGGCGCGCGCCCTGGCCATGCAACCCGAAATCTTGATGCTCGACGAGCCCGTGGCCGGCATGAACCGCGAAGAGACCGAAGACATGGCGCGCTTCATCCTCGACGTGCGCGCGGAATGGGGCGTGACGGTGCTGATGGTGGAGCACGACATGGGCATGGTGATGGACCTGTCCGACCATGTGGTGGTGCTGAACTTCGGCCAGGTCATCGCGCAGGGCACGCCCGCGGTGGTGCAGGCAGACCCCGAAGTCAACCGCGCCTACCTCGGCTCGGGCGACGTGGGCGATCTGCGCCGCAAGCTGCAGGCCGGGGCTACCAGCGCACAGGGAGCCGCATGATGGATTGGGCCTATCTGTTTGAAATCAGCCTCACGGGCATTGCCAGCGGCGGCCTCTACGCGCTGGCAGCGCTGGCCTTCGTAATGGTCTACAAGGCCACGCGCGTGGTGAACATCGCCATTGGCGAAATGCTCATGGTCGGCGCCTACCTGTTCTTCACCTTTTCCTCGATGATGGCGCTGCCGCTGTGGATGGCTATTCCCGCGGCCGTGCTCGGCACCGGCCTCCTGGGAGCGGTGATCGAGCGCACCATGATCCGCCCGCTGCTGGGCGAGCCACCCATCTCGGTGTTCATGGTCACCGTGGGCCTGGCCTCGGTGCTGGTGGGTCTGGTCGAGATGATCTGGAGCGCCGACCAGCGCCGCCTGCCCGACTTCATGCCCACGCAGCCCATCATGGTGGGCGACGCCTTTCTGGCGCCCAAGGTGTTCTGGGGCGCGGTGATTGCGGTGGTGTTCATCGCCGCCGTGCTGCTGGTGTTCCGCTTCTGGCGCGGCGGTGTGGCGCTGCGTGCCACGGCCAGCGACCAGGCCGCCGCGTATTCGGTCGGCATCAACGTGCCGCGCGTGTTTTCACTGTCCTGGGTGGCCTCGGCCATGCTCGCGGCCATCTCCGGGATCATCGTCGGCTCGATCGGCGGCATCTCGTCGAGCATGGGCGTGTTCGGCCTGTCGGTGCTGGTGGTGGTGATCGTCGGCGGGCTCGACAGCGTGCTCGGCGCACTCATCGGCGGCTTGTGCATCGGCCTGGTCGAAGCTCTGGCCGGCGCCTACCTGGGTGGCGAATACAAGCTGCTCGCCACCTTCATCGTGCTGGTCGGCATCCTCATGGTCCGCCCTTACGGCCTGTTCGGCACCCACGAGATAGAGAGACTCTAGAACCATGCACCCCCACGTTCATCACTGCGTGTATTCACTGCCCCCCCAGGGGGCCCAGGCCTGCCTTGGGGCGGCCCGGCGGGAGGCCTGATGCGCATCGGAACCCTCAAGGAAACCTACGTCGTCGACGCGGCGCTGTTCGACTCGCGCACGCAAAAGGCGTGGCTGGTGGTGGCTGCCGCGCTGCTGGTGCTGTTCCCCTTCATGGCCAGCGACTACTGGCTCTACCTCGCCTGCCTGGTCAGCATCAATGTGGCCAGCGCCACGGGGCTCAACATCCTCACGGGCTACACCGGGCTGGTCAGCCTGGGGCAGGCCGCCTTCATGGGCCTGGGCGCCTACACCGTGGCCATCCTGCAGGCCAAGGTGGGCACGCCCTTCCTGCTCAACATCCTGGCGGGCGGCGTGGTAGCCATGCTCGGCGGCATCGTCGTGGGCGTGCCCTCGCTGCGCGTCAAGGGGCTGTACCTGGCGATTGCCACCATCGCAGCCTCGTTCATCGCGCACTTCCTGTTTGCCAACCTGAAGTTCACCGGCGGCACGGGCGGCCTCAGCGTGCCGCCGGCCAGCCTGTTCGGCATGCCGCTCGACACCTCGTTTCGCCTCTACTGGCTGATCGTGCCGGTCACCATTCTCATGCTGCTGGGCGCAGCCAACCTGTTCCGCACGCGCATCGGCCGGGCCTTCATCGCCATCCGCGACCGCGACATCTCGGCCGAAGTGCTGGGCATTCCCCTGCTGCGCTACAAGCTGCTGTCGTTCGGCCTGTCGTCGTTCTATGCCGGCGTGGCCGGGGGCCTGTGGGCCTATTTCTTCCGCGTGGTCACGCCCGAGAGCTTTCCGCTGCTCATGTCCATCTTCTTCCTCGCGGCCATCATCGTCGGCGGCATGGGCAGCATCCTCGGCGGCATCCTGGGCGCCGTCTTCATGACCATGGTGCCCGAGCTGCTCAAGCTGGTGTTCGACCTGCTGCCCAACAGCACCGAATACACGGTGTTCCTGTCACCTGTGCGCACCATCATCTTCGGCCTCTTGATCATCGGCTTTCTGGTGTTCGAGCCGCATGGCCTGGCCGAAGTGTGGCGGCGCATCCGCCGCTTCTTCCACCTGTGGCCCTTCCGCAACTAAGAACCTGTTCTAAGCCACACCCCGCTTTCCTGCCACCACACCAACCACCGAAGGAGACACGCATGGACCACCAACGCATTTCCCCCCAGCGCCGCAGCCTGATGCTGGGCGCCGCCGCCGCAGGCGCCGCCACGCTCATGCACCCGCTGTCCGTGCTCGCGCAGGGCGCCGAAGACATCGTCATCGGCGGCTCCATCCCCATGACGGGCGTCTTCGCCTTCGCGGGCGTGGGCATCAACGCCGGCATCCAGGACTACGTGAAGATCGTCAACGACGCGGGCGGCATCAAGGGCCGCAAGGTCAAGTACGTGCCCGAAGACACCGGCTACAAGGTCGATGTGTCGGTGGCCGCGTTCAAGAAGATCACCAGCCAGAACAAGGTCAACCTCTACTACGGCGACTCCACGGGTTTCTCCAAAACCATCAACCCCGAGTTGGACCGCAACGGCAACATCCTGATGGCCGGCGCCTCGTTTGCCACCGAGCTGAACAACCCGCAGAAATACCCCAACCAGTTCCTGGTGGGCCCGGACTACACCGAGATGTTCGGCATCCTGCTCAAGCACATCGCCAAGGAAAAGCCCGGTGCCAAGGTGGCCTTCGTCTATTCCGACTCCGAATTCGGCCGCGACCCCATCGACGAGAGCGAGGCCGAGGCCAAGAAGCTCGGCCTGAACGTGGTCGTGAAGATCATGACGCCCCCGGGCAGCGTGGACGTCTCGGGCGAGGTCATCAAGCTGCGCCGTGCCGCGCCCGACTACACCATCTTCCACGGCTACATCCTCGCGCCCATCCCCGAGTTCATCACCCAGGGCAAGCAGCAGGGCATGACCAGCAAATGGATGGGTACCTTCTGGACCATGGACAGCTCCACCGTCATGAAGATGGGCCCGGACGGCGACGGCTTCATGGGCGTGATGCCCTTCCGCTACTACTACGACACCGACAAAGCGCCCATGCTGGAAAAAATCCGCGCCATGCGCCCGGAATACCAGAGCACGGCCTATATCCAGGGCTTCGTCGCCGCCATGCTGTTCCTCGAATCGGCCAAGCGCTGCCTCGACGCCAACAAGCCGATGACGGGCGCCAACCTCAAGGCCGCGCTCAACTCCATCAAGGACTTCGACACCGGCGGCCTGTTCGGTGTGCCGATCACCATCCGGGGCAATTCCATCCCCGTGGGCCGCGTGTACCGCGCCGACATGAAGGCGCAAAAAATGGTGGCCGCCTCCGACTGGATCAAGCTCTGATACTGCTGTTGCCATGACCCAGAAAGCCACGGACCACGTCCTCGAAGTCAACAACATCGAGGTCATCTACAACAAGGTCGTGCAGGCCCTGCGAGGCCTGTCGCTGGCCGTGCCGCGCGGCCAGATCGTGGCGCTGCTGGGCAGCAACGGCGCGGGCAAGTCCACCACGCTCAAGGCCGTGTCGGGCCTGCTCGCGCTGGAGGATGGGCAGCTCGAGAGCGGCAGCATCCTCTTCAACGGCCAGAGCACNNGCCGCGCTGGCACCGCAGCAACTGGTGCGCAGCGGGCTCTCGCATGTGATGGAAGGGCGCCGGGTTTTTGAAGACCTCACGGTCGAGGAAAACCTGGTCGCCGCCACCTACGCGCTCACGGGCCGCAAAGAGGCGCCCAAGCCCGACTTCGACATCGTCTATAGCTATTTCCCCCGCCTGCACGAGCGCCGCAAAGGCCTGGCGGGCTATCTGTCGGGCGGCGAACAGCAGATGCTGGCCATCGGCCGCGCGCTCATCGCCCAGCCGCAGCTCATCCTGCTCGACGAGCCCTCGCTGGGCCTCTCTCCCAAGCTGGTTGAAGACATCTTCACCATCATCGCGCGCATCAACGCCGAACGCGGCACCAGCATGCTGCTGGTGGAACAGAACGCCACCGTGGCCCTGGCCGTGGCGCACAGCGGCTACATCATGGAGAACGGCAAGATCGTCATCGACGGCACGGCCGAGCGCTTAGCGAGCGACCCCGACGTGCGCGAGTTCTACCTCGGCATGGGCGGAGCTGGCGAAGCCAAAAGCTTCAAGGACATCAAGCACTACAAACGCCGCAAGCGTTGGCTGTCATGAATGGACAACCCCCTGAGGCACTTCGTGCCTTCCCCCTTCTCTCGCCTCGCTGCGCGACGCGGGAAGGGGGACGCCGCCCGTGCGGCGGGGCGGCCCTTGCACGGCGGCCGCTGGCCTTCGCCGCGCCGGTTTTGCGGCTGCGCGCGAACACGATGCGCTATGGATCACTGACATGCTGAATCTCCCCGAACTCACCCTGCCCCAGATGCTGCGCGAACGCGCACGCACGGATGCGCAGCGCGTCGCCATCCGGCAAAAAGACTTTGGTATCTGGAAGCCCTTCACCTGGGCGCAATACTTTGACCGCGCCTGCCACTTCGGCCTGGGCCTGCGCGCCCTGGGCCTACCCCATGGCGGCCATGTGGGCGTGATTTCCGAGAACCGCATCGAATGGGTGCTCACGCAGATGGGTGCGGGCCTGGTGGGCGCCGTCACCGTCGGCGTGTATCCCACCAGCCCCTCTTCGGAAGTGGCCTACGTGGTGGGCCATGCCGACATCGAAATCATCGTCTGCGAGGACCAGGAACAGACCGACAAGGTGCTCGAAGCCCTGGACGATCTGCCGCGCCTGAAGAAGATCGTGGTCATGGAAACCAAGGGCCTGCGCAGTTTCGCGCCCGAGGTGCGCGGCCTCATCGTCCCCTTCGGCGAGGTGGAACGGCTCGGCGCGCAAAGCGGCCAGCTCGCGACCATCGAGGCCGCGCTGGCGCGCCAGAAGCTCGACGACATCGGGCTCATGATCTACACCTCGGGCTCCACCGGCAAGCCCAAGGGCGCGATGATTTCCTACCGCAACATCCGCGGCGTGGTGCCCGGCATCGTGGACCGGCTCCAGCTCTCGCAGGACACCACCCATCTGTCCTACCTGCCGCTGTGCCACGTGGCCGAGCAGATGCTCACCACCTTCGTGCCGGTCTACGTCGGCTCGCAGGTCAACTTCGGCGAATCCATCCGCACCGTGCAGGAGGATCTGCGCGAGGTGGCACCCACCATGTTCCTCGGCGTGCCGCGCATCTGGGAGAAGATGCACGCCGCCATCAGCATCAAGCTGCAGGAAACCGGCGGCCTGCGCCGCGCGCTGTTCCGCAAGGCCTACGCCGCCTGCCAGCCGCTGGCCGAAAAGCCCCGTGCCCAATGGAGCATCGGCGACATGTTCACCTTCACCGCCAGCTACTGGCTGGTGTTCCGCGCGCTGCAGAATTTCATCGGCCTGCGCGAGGCGAAAGTGGCGCTCACGGGCGCGGCGCCCATTCCGCCGGACGTGGTGCGCTTCTTCCGCGTTCTTGGCGTGCCGCTGGTCGAGGTCTATGGCCTGACCGAATCGACCGGCATGGTCACCGGCCATCCGCTCGACCATGTGGTGGTAGGCACCGTGGGCGTGCCCACGAGCGGCGTGGAGTGGCGCATTGCCAAAAGCGGTGACGACGACCTGGGCGGCGAGTTCCAGATCAAGGGCGAGATGGTGTTCGCGGGCTACTACAAGAACCCCGAGGCCACGGCGCAAAGCATTGTCAACGGCTGGCTGCACACCGGCGACGTGGTGCGCCTGCAAGACGGCCAGATCAAGATCGTGGACCGCCTCAAGGACATCATGATCACCGCAGGCGGCAAGAACCTCACGCCGTCCGAGATCGAAAACACCATGAAGGCCAGCCCCTACATCAAGGAATGCGTCATCGTCGCCGAGGGGCGCAAGTTCGTCGGCGCGCTGGTCATGCTCGACTACGAAACCGTGGGCAAGTGGGCCGAGGCGCAGCGCATTCCGTTCACGCATTTCCGCTCGCTCGTCGAGACACCCGAGGTGCGCGCCCTCATCGACACCGAGATCACCACCGGCAACGCCAAGCTGGCGCAGGTGGCGCAGATCCGCAAGTTCCATATGCTCACCAAGGAACTGGACCACGACGACGGCGAAGTCACCGCCACCATGAAGGTGCGGCGCTCCAGCATCTACAAGACCTACGCCGCCGAGATCGAGGCGCTGTACCGCTGAATTTCAAGCGTTTTCGGGCTCCAGCGCTTGTCCATAAAGCGCTGGCAGCTCTTGTTTCAGGAGCAACCATGACCGCCACCACGCCCCCTCCCCTGCTGCTGGAGCGCACCGGCGCCATCGCCACGCTCAGCTTCAACCGCCCCGGCGCGCTCAACGCCATCGACGTGCCCATGGCCACCGCCCTGCTGTCCGCCGTGCGCACCATTGCCCAGGACGACAGCGTGCGCTGCGTGGTGCTGCGCGGCACGGGCAAGGGCTTCATGGCCGGGGGCGACCTGGCCACGCTGCGCGCCGACCCCGTGCAGGGTGCGCGCGACCTGCTGGCACCGCTCAACGAAGCCGTGGCGCTGCTGGCGCAACTGAACGCCCCCGTCATCGCCCAGGTACACGGCGTGGCCGCCGGCGCGGGCCTCTCGCTCATGCTGCAGGCCGACTTCGTGCTCGCCGCCGAGGGCACGCGCTTCAACCTGGCCTACATCAACCTCGGCACCAGTTGCGATGTGGGCGCCTCGTGGGCCCTGCCGCGCCTGGTGGGCCTGCGCCGCGCGCTCGAGATCGCCCTGCTGGGCGACACCTACAGCGCCGCAGAGGCCGAGCGACTGGGCCTGGTCAACCGCGTCGTGCCCGCCGCCGCACTCGATGCCGCCGTGCAGGAGCTGGCCCAGCGCCTGGCTGGCGGCCCCACCCTCGCCTACGGCCACATGCGCCGCTTGATGCGCAACGCCTTCGACCACGACCTGCCCACCCAGTTGGCCGCCGAAGCCGAGGCCTTCGTGGCCTGTGCGCGCAGCGCCGACCTGCCCGAGGGTATCGAGGCCTTTCACGCCAAGCGCCCCGCCGCTTTCCAGGGCCGCTAATTCCATTTCTAAACCATCCGTGTCTTGGTTGCTTCGCCTTGCCGTGCTACAGCACTGTCTGCGGCTTCGCGCCTGGACACGAATGATTTAGAAACGGAATAACTTCCTTCCTTGTTTCATCTTTCCGGAGCCTTCCCCATGACCCACCGTGACGTCTTCGTCGTCAGCACCGCCCGCACCGCCATCGGCACCTTCGGCGGCACGCTGAAAGACATTCCCAACACCCAGCTCGCCACCACCGCCGTCAAAGCGGCCATCCAGCGCTCGGGCCTGGCGCCCGACGCTGTGGGCCATGTGGTCATGGGCAACGTGATCCCCACCGACACCAAGGACGCCTACCTCTCCCGCGTGGCCGCCATCGACGCGGGCTGCCCGATTGAAACGCCCGCCTTCAACGTCAACCGCCTGTGCGGCTCGGGCCTGCAAGCCATCATTTCGGCCGCGCAGGCCATTGGCTATGGCGACTGCGACGTGGCCGTGGGTGGCGGGTCTGAGTCCATGAGCCGGGGCCCCTACTTCGATACCGCCGCGCGCTACGGCGCGCGCATGGGCGACGCCAAGAGCATCGACTACATGCTCGGCATCCTGCACGACCCCTGGCAGAAGATGCACATGGGCATCACCGCCGAGAACGTGGCCGAGCGCTACAAGATCTCCCGCGCCATGCAGGACGAACTGGCCCTGGCCAGCCAGCAGCGCGCCGCCGCCGCCATCGCCGCCGGCCATTTCAAGGAACAGATCGTCCCGGTCGAAATCCAGACCCGCAAGGGCACCGTGCTGTTCCAGGAAGACGAGCATGTGCGCGCCTCCACCACGCTCGACGTGCTGGCCGGCATGAAACCCGCGTTCAAGAAAGACGGCGGCACGGTGACCGCCGGCAACGCCTCAGGCATCAACGACGGCGCCTCCGCCGTGGTGCTGGTGGCGGGCGACCGCATCAGCGCATTGGGCGTGAAGCCCCTGGCCCGCTTGGTGGGCTACGCGCACGCGGGCGTGGACCCGGCCTACATGGGCATCGGCCCCGTGCCGGCCACGCAGAAGGTGCTGGCGCGCACGGGCCTGAAGGTGCAGGACATGGACGTGATCGAGGCCAACGAAGCCTTCGCCGCCCAGGCCTGCGCCGTGGTGCAGGAGCTGGGCCTGGACCCGGCCAAGGTCAACCCGAACGGCTCTGGCATTTCGCTCGGCCACCCGGTAGGCGCCACCGGTGCCATCATCACCACCAAGGCGATTGCCGAACTGCACCGCACCGGCGGACGCTATGCGCTGATCACCATGTGCATTGGCGGCGGCCAGGGCATTGCGGCCATTTTTGAACGGGTGTGATGGGGTCATCCCCCTGAGCGGCTGCGCCGCTTCCCCCTTCTCTCGCGCTGCGCGCGGGAAGGGGGACGCCACCAGCGCGGCGGGGCGGCCCTTGCGCGGTGGCCGCTGGCCTGGGCCGCGCCACTTCACAGGCCATGGCGAATCCAACATCGATTCCAATATCACATAAAAATCGCTCCTGGTGCTTATCCATCAAGCGCTTGCAGCTCTTACTTCAATAGCAAAATGCTCCCCAACACCCTCCTCACAGCCGGCGAGAAAGCCGAACTGCAGCTCTTCACCGAGTCGCTGGAGCGCTTCTGCGACGCCGAGATCGAGCCCCACTACCGCGCCTGGGAAAAGGCCGGCCGCGTGCCGCGCGAACTGCTGCGAAAGATGGGCGAGAACGGCTACCTTTGCGCCGACGTACCCGATACCTACGGCGGCCCGGGCGCCAGCGTGCCCTTCTCGTTCGCCGTGGTGGAGGTGCTCTCGCGCAGGGGTTACGGCGGCTTTGTCGGCGGGCTGCAGGTGCACAACGACATCGTTCCGCCCTACCTGGTGCACTGCGGCACCGAGGCGCAGCGCCAATACTGGCTGCCGCGCATGGCCAGCGGCGAGGCCATCGCCGCCATCGGCATGACCGAGCCCGGCGCGGGCAGCGACCTCAAGGCCATCCGCACCACAGCGCGCAAGGACGGCGACCACTACGTCATCAACGGCAGCAAGATCTTCATCAGCAACGGCCAGAACTGCGACCTGCTGGTGCTCGCCGCCAAGACCGACCCGGCCCTGGGCGCCAAGGGCGTGAGCCTGTTCCTGGTGGACGCGGCCACGCCCGGCTTCACGCGCGGTCAGAACCTCGAAAAAATCGGCCAGCACGCGGGCGACACCTCCGAGCTGTTCTTCAACGACATGCGCGTGCCGGCAGACGCCCTGCTCGGCGGCGTGGAAGGCCAGGGCTTCGTGCAGATGATGCGCGAGCTGCCGCGCGAGCGCCTCATCATCGGCGTACAGGCGGTGCATGGCGCCAAGGGCGCGCTCGACGCCACGCTGAAATACGTGCAGGAGCGCCAGGCCTTCGGCCAGCCCATCGGCCAGTTCCAGAACACGCGTTTCACGCTGGCCCAATGCGCGGCCGACATCGCCGCCGCCGAAGCCTTCCTCAACGCCAGCGTGGCCGCCTACCAGCAAGGCCAGCTCACGCCCGAGGCGGTGAGCGCGCTCAAGCTGCACACCACCGAGCTGTTCAGCCGCGTGGCCGACGCCTGCCTGCAGCTTTTCGGCGGCTACGGCTACATGGCCGATTACCCGATCTCGCGCTTCTGGACCGNNGCGGCACGTCGGAGATCATGAAGGAACTCGTCGCCCGTTCCTTGCTGGGACGCTGACTAGCGGTAGAAGACTTCCACCGCGCCCTTGAGCGTGATCATCAAGGGCCGGCCCTTGCGGTCCACCGTCTTGGGCGAGGGCACTTTCACCCAGCCTTCGCTGACGCAGTATTCCTCGACATCGGTGCGTTCCTTGCCGTTGATGCGGATGCCGATGTCGTGGTCGAACACGGCGCGGACATGGTGGGGACTGCGCGGGTCCACCGAGAGGCGGTCGGGCAATGCGGGACGTTCGGTGGCTGGGGTCGTGGCTTCGGTCACGGAAATTTTCCTGTCGGTCAACGGTTTAGAACGGGGCTGAATCGGGGTCGGTGTCCACCGGCGCCGTGGCCGGTCCGGTGACCACACCGCCCGAGGCGCTCGCAGCCACCGCAGCGGCAGCGCTGGCAATGCCGCTCTCGGCCTCGCCGCCCAGCGCCTCGATGAGGTCGGGGATGAGCTTGCTCAATTCGCCCGTGGCAATGGCCACGTCGGTGTCAAAACCGCCGTCGTCTGCGGCCTTGTCCTCGAACACGGTGTCCAGAAAGGACACCTTCTTGAGCTGCAGCCCCTCGGTGAGCATGAACGACACGCGGTCGTCCCAGGTCAGTGCCAGCTTGGTGGGCAGCTTGCCCGCCGCAATGTGCGCCTGCACTTCCTCGATGTCGAGCGGGTGGCGCGCATAGCGCACCACGGCCTTTTCCTCGTCGGCGGCCTTGAGCTCGCATTCGCGGTCCACCGTGAAGCCCACGGGCGGCTCCTGCTCCTTGAGCCAGTGCGACATGGCGGCCTGCGGCGAGGTCTGGGTGCTGAGCAGCGCCACTGCAAAGCCGGGCGGCAGCAGCTCGACCAGCGTGCTCACCACCTCGTCGGCGCGCGCCTGGCTGCTGGTGTCGAGCACCAGCGTGCGCGCCTGCGGATCCATCCACACCCAGGTCGAGCCCTGCTTGGTGAAGGCCATGGGCAGCAGGTCGAGCTTGGCCTCGTCCTTGAGGTCGCGCTTTTCCTTCTTGCCGGGCTTGCGACCGGTTTCCTGCTCGATGCGTTCGGCTTTTTCATTCACACGGCGCGCCAGCACCGAGCCAGGCAGCACCTTGGCCTCGACCATGAAGCGCAGAATCCACTGCCCGCCCACGGACTCGGCCAGCGGGCCATGCGCCTCGCCGCGCGGCGGCACGAAACCGAAAGATCGCTCCTGCGTCGCACCGCACTCCATGAATGGCGCCTTGTTCAGGGCCTCTTCCACCTGCTCCAGACCCACCTGCCACTGCGGCGCGATGCGGTACACGATCATGTTCTTGAACAACGGACACCCTTTACGTAAAACCCGCCGAAACGGCCTTGGACCGCCATTGTCGGTCAGCCCTGCACGGATTCTTCGGGGGTTGCTATATTATTTATAGCTTAAAGCGCTTATTTTAAAAGCGCAAAAGCCTATTTTCGTGCATTAAAACAGGCCCTGAAAAGGCCCTGCTTCTTGTCGCAACTTTACACAGTCTCACCCAACAGGCATGGCGGCGATACAGTGCCAGAGCACACTGAAACCCTGCCGCCTGAACACTGTACCGGCGGATTCACTGCAACGAAAGGACACCTCCATGGCATTCATTCCCCGCCGCCTGGCCACCGCCGCCTTCATCGCCGCCCTGGCCCTGCCCGTCCTGGCGCAAAACGCGTCCACGGTTCCCGCTGGCGAAAACAGCGCCACCACCACCGCCGCGCCCCAGGCACGCCAGGCCCGTGATCCCGCCCGCATGCAGGAACGCCGAGAGATGCGCATGCAGAAGCGCATGACGCAGCATCTGGCCGACCTCAAGACCCGTCTGCAGATCACACCCGCCCAGGAAGGCGTGTGGACCGAATTCGCCAACACGGTGCAATCGCACAAGCGGGCCCCGGGTATGAACCGCCAGGACATGGCCCAGCTGACCACGCCCGAGCGCATCGACCGCATGCGGGCCCTGCGTGCCGAACGCGCCGCCGAAGCCGACCGCCACGGCGATGCCACCAAGGCGCTGTATGCCGCCCTGAGCCCGGCGCAGCAAAAAACCATGGACGAGCAAACCCTGCGCCACCACCGCAAGGGCAACCGAATGGGTGAGGGCAGGCACATGGGCCGGGGTGACCATGGCGACATGCACCACCACGGCATGCACCGCATGCCGTGAAACACGGCTGCAGGCGTCCACGCGCCTCCAGCCAATCGGTGCTCCAGGGTCTACACTGGAAGGCAAAGTGACTTTGCCCCCAGGGAAGCCCGAACCATGCCATTGACGCCCTCCACAGCCCTTGCGCACCGCACCCTCGCAGCCTGTCTGCTGATGCTCGCCGTCCAGACTCCTGTGCAGGCACAACCAGCCGCGTTGGCGCAAGACGAAAGCTCCCGCCTGTACCTGCAGGCCGGGGCCGCCAGGGAGGACACCCAGGCCCTGACCATCGGCGCCACCCTGCCCTGGAATGGCTGGCAGAAGGAATGGTGGGGTGGTCAGGTGCGTGGCCACTGGGACTTTTACGCCAGCCAGTGGAGCGCCGACGGCGCGGCAGGCCGTGTGCACAGCACGGTGCTGGGTGTCAGCCCCACCCTGCGCTGGAGACCCAACACCGGCCACAGCGCCTGGTTTCTCGAAGGGGGCCTGGGAGCCAACTACGGAAAGCCCCGTTTCGTGACATTGCACAAGGCCTTCAGCACCCGCTTCAACTTTGCCAGCCATGTGGCCGTGGGCTACAGCCATGGTGCACAGCGCGAGCATGAATGGCAATTGCGGATCCAGCACAGCTCCAACGGCGGTTTCAAGAAACCCAACCCGGGTCAGAACTTCCTGCAATTGCGCTACGCGCGGCATTTCTGACCCCCGGGGCACGCAGCACGCACCGGCGCCCCGATCCATCTCCTGCCACACCGCCACCGCCCCCGCCAGCACGGGGTGGCGCTTCCGCACAGCCCACTTTCATCCACCACGCCGCACCCTGTGGATAAACCTGTGTGGATTTCTCGAATAAATGGCAGGTTATCCACAGATCCATGCCATCGTGCCAGGTTGTTCATTTCGGTGTGCAGCAGAAAAACCCGTCCGCCCACACCCTTTGGCGGAACGCAAGCGACTGTCACCATGGAATAAAACCGCCTTATCCACAAAAAAGGGCCTGCTCTACTACTACTGCTATTGAAATATAGAGACCTTAGAGAACAACCCAAGTCCCTCTGGCGCCCGATGGCAAGGCCGCTTTTTCCGGCCGCCTGCAATAGCACGCGCCGCAGAGAGCCATCGGACTTCAAGGTGCCTGCAAACCCGTTGGCAGAGGCATCCAGACCCGGTGACAGGCGGGAGGGGTGCCACAGGGGTCAGCGGTGGCCTTGCTGGGCCTCTGGCGGCATTGACTGACTTCACACGAGCGGGCTGCGTGCGTTCAACGTACCCCAAGGGGGCAGGACAAAGCTGTGGATGGTGCTGGCATAACCTGCGACTTATCCACAAGACAGGAGAGTCCTGTGGTTTTATCCCTGCAGGCGGATCTTTCCAGAACCGCGGTTGCGCACAGCATGTGCCGGGTGCCAAGTCCTTGCCAGGCAAGCCAAAAAACGGCTTGTCCACAGCAGCCCCCGGTGCTTACTACTACTACTATGGATATATAAGAGAAAAGAGAAGACAGTCAGGTGCTGNNAACAGGTAGCCCTGGAAGGCGGTGCAGCCTGCCTTGAGCAGCAGGGCGTGCTGCTCTGCGGTTTCCACGCCCTCGGCAATCACATCCAGTTTCAGGGTGCGGCTGAGGGCAATGATGGTGTCCACGATGGCGGCGTCGTTCGGGTCGGTCAGCAGGTCGCGCACGAAGCTCTGGTCGATCTTGAGCTGGCTCAGCGGCATGCGCTTGAGGTAACTCAGAGACGAGTACCCCGTGCCGAAATCGTCCAGCGCAAAGCCCACTCCCAGCTGGCGCAGTGCGGTCATGGTGGCGATGGCCTCGTCCATGTCCTCCACCAGCAGGCTTTCGGTCAGTTCCAGCTTGAGCCGGTGGGCGGGGGCCTCGTTGAACGCCAGGGCATGGGCGACGTCATCCACAAAGCTGTTGTTGCGGAACTGGCGTGAACTGACATTCACGGCCATGGTCAGTCCGCGCAGATGGGGGTCAGTTTTCCATTGCGCCAGCGTCTTGCAGGCCATGTGCAATACCCAGCGCCCCAGAGTCAGGATGAGGCCGGTCTCTTCGGCCAGCGGGATGAACTGAACGGGCGATACCAGACCGCGCTCGGGGTGCTGCCAGCGCACCAGGGCTTCGACCCCCACGTACTGGTTGGATGCATTCACCTGGGGCTGGAAATGCAGCAGGAACTGCTGCTCCGACAACGCGGTGCGCAGGTCGGATTCCAGTGCAGCCCGTGCCGACACCACGGCCTGCATGTGGGGGTCGTAAAAACGCAGGGTGCTGCGCCCGGCGGTCTTGGCCTGGTACATCGCCAGGTCGGCCTGTTTGAGCAGGTCCAGCACGCGCGTCTGGTTTCCCAGGAAGGGGGCCACACCGATGCTGGGTGTGCTGCGGTAGTGGAAGCCCGCCAGGTCGTAAGGCACCGACAGCGCCGCAAGCACCTTCTCGCCCACGCTGCGGGCCTCGATGGCCAGCATGTCGGGGTCGGGGCTCAGGGCTTCGAGCATCACCACGAATTCATCGCCCCCCAGGCGCGCCACCGTGTCCACGGTGCGCACGCAGCCATTGAGGCGCTGGGCCACCTGTTTCAACAGCAGATCGCCCTTGTCGTGGCCCAGGGTGTCGTTCAGCTGCTTGAAATTGTCCAGGTCGATGAACAGCAGCGCGCCCCCCTGGTGCTGGCGCTCGGCGTTGCCCAGGGCCTGGTGCATGCGGTCGAGCAGCAGCATGCGGTTGGGCAGGCCGGTGAGGGTGTCGAAGAACGCCAGACGCTGGATCTCACGGTCGGTGGCCTTGCGCTGGCGGATGTCGGTGTTGATCTCCAGAACCGATTCGGGTTGCCCGTGCTCGTCCTGCACCAGGGTCCAGTGCCCTTCCATGTCGATCGCATGGCCCTCGCGATGGTGCTGCACGATTTCGCCAGCCCATTCACCATGCGCCAGCACCGCCTCGGTGGCACGCTGGAAGGCGGCCGTGTCGGGGTAGATCAACGCATTGATTGGCTGGCCCAGTGCCTGCTGCTGGGACCATCCATACACCCGTTCGGCGCTTTGGTTCCAGTAGGTGACGCGCTGTTGCAGGTCGCGCACCACGATGGCGTCCTGCGCCTTGTCCAGCAGCGATGCCTGACGGCGGATGCGTGCGTCCGTGGCCTGGCGCTCGATTTCCCCCGAGGCACGTGCGGCGAAAATCTGCAGTGTCGTCGAGACGAAATCGGCATTGGCCAGCGGCTGGCGGAACAGCACGAAGATCAGCCCCGTGGGTTCGCCCGAGTTGCTGCACAGCTGTTGTCCGGCAAATCCCTGGGCCTGCAGGCGCGAGACGATGGGAGACCGGGGGTAGCGCAGCGCCAGACCGTGCGTGACGACGAACTGGCGCTGCGTCAGCAGGTGCTCGCTGGGCGTGCCATCCAGTTCGTATTCGACATTGGGCACCAGTTCGCCATTGATGACCAGGGCCAGCGAAACCGCCCGGGGTTTTCCGCCGGGCTGTGCAGGCAGCAGGCGGCCCACGGCCCCCACCTGGGCGCCCAGGGCTTCGGACATGTTGCGCGCCAGCTGGATAAAAAATTCGGTCCCTGTGGCGGCCGATACGGCGGCCGCCATCTTCAGCACCGAGGCCTGCAGCTGTTGCTGTTCCTTGCGCGCGCGCAGGCTCATGATGCCGAAGGCCAGGTCGTTGGCCAGTTCCTGCAGCAGCTCGCTTTCTTCCGGGCCGATGTGCAGCACCTCGGGGGCGTACAGGTACAGCAGGCCGAAGGTGTGGTGGGCCGCGCGCAGCGGCAGGCTGATCACGCCATGAAAGCCCTGGCGGCGCATGCGCTCGGACAGGTTGGCAAATGACGGATCGGTCTGCACATCGCGCACGATGGTCGGCTTGCCCGAACGGATGGTGGCGCCTGCAGGCCCCTGGCCCTCGGGGTCGGTGCCGGACCAGGACACGCGCAGGGTGTCGAGATGATCGCCGTGGTCGCCGGCATGGGCCACGATTTCGATGGTTTTTTTCGCATCGTCGTGTGCAAATCCCACCCAGCCGAGCCGGTACCCGCCAATGTCCACCACGATGCGGCAGACCGCCTGCAGCAAAGCGGCTTCGGAGGTGGCGCGCACCAGGGTTTCGTTGCAGCTGCTGAGCATGTGGCGTGCGCGGGCCATGCGCGCCAGTTCGCGCTGCGTGCGCAGCCGCTCGGTGACGTCGGTGGCCATCACCTGGCGCGCCTGCAGACCGTTGAACAGGATGCCGCGCGAGGACATCTCGATGTCCATCTCCGAGCCATCCTTGCGCAGATGCCTCCCCATGATGTTGTCGCGCCGCTTCTCGCGTGCAATGGCCCGGATCTCTTGGTGCAGCTGGGTGCGCTGGTCCGGTAGCCACAGGTCGTGCACGCTCATGTGCAGCAGTTCCTGGGCGCTGTAACCATACAGTGCCTGCATGGCCTGGTTGACGGCCAGGAAGCGCAGGCTTTCGTCCTGCGCATACACCCACATGGGCTGCGGGTGGGCATCGAACAGCAGCTTGTATTGCTGCTCGGATGCCTGGAGACGCGTGGCCACCTGGCGCAGCTGCACCACGGCNNTGGAGGTGACCTTGAGGGCACCCACCACGGCACCATCCACCCGCAACGGAACGGCCAGGGCAGCGCGCACCCCCTGGCGCTGGTAGGCCTCGCCCATGGTCCAGCCCTCGCCTTGCGTGTCGTTGCACAGCACGGCGTGGCCTTCCTTCAGGTCGGACCACAGCAGGCTGTCCTGCAGCGGCAGTGCTGCACCCTGCGGGCGCACCATCAGTCCGACCGAAGCCTGTGACACCAGGCGGTCCCCTTCGAGCATTTCCACCATGGCGCCGTTGGCGCCAGTGGAATGCAAGGCCGTTTGGGCCACCAGTTCCAGCACGGCGGGCAGCGTGACGGACAGCGACGAAATCTGCTGCTGCACCCGCACCAGTTCGGCATGGGTATGGGCTTCATGCCGGGCTGCCAGTTCGGCCTGCTTGCGATCGCTGATGTCGGACATGCCGCCCACCATGCGCAGTGCCTGGCCCGTGTCATCGCGGATGACGAAACCGCGGTCGTGGATCCAGATATAGCGGCCATCGTCACGCCGCATGCGGTACTCGGATTGCCAGGTGCTTTCCTGGCCCCGGGTGGCGGCCAGCATGGACTGGATGACCCGCTTGCGGTCGTCGGGGTGCAGGCGTTCGGCAAAGGCTTCCGGGGTCGGGATATTGGCCTGCGGGGGCATGTGAAGCAGCTCCCGGAAGGTGCCGCCCCACCACAAGGCGTTGGTCTGCACGTCCCAGTCCCACACGGTATCGGTGGTGGCACGAGAGATCTGCTCGAAGCGCTCCTCGCTGCGGCGCAGGGTGGCGGCCTGGTCCTGCAGCCGCGCCTGGATGCTTTCGCGCTCCCGGGCCAGATGGGCCAGCTGCTGCCGCTGGTGGCGCTGTTCGATCTGGTCCAGCGTCTGGCGGGCCAGTGCCTGCAGGGCCCGCAACTGTTCGGGCCCGGGCGTGCGCGGCTGCGTGTCCATCACCGCCAGCGTGCCAAGGGCCAGGCCTTCGGCAGTGACCAGTGGGGCGCAGGCGTAAAAACGGATGTGGGGCGGCCCCAGCACCAGCGGATGGGTGGCAAACAGAGGGTGCTGCGTGGTGTCGGACACCACCACCGGGCTGCGCCGCCCGTCGAGCCAGTGGGTGCAGAACGACACGGAACGCTCTGTTTCGCGCAGGGGCAGGCCCACCACGGCCTTGAACCACTGGCGCTGCTGGTCCACCAGGTTGACGATGGCGATGGGCACATCAAAGATATGTGCCGCCAGCTGGGCGAGTTGGTCGAAGGCCTCTTCGGGCGGGGTGTCGAGAATGGCGTAGGACTGCAGTGCCTGGAGCCGCGCGGCCTCTTGGGATGCGTGGGCAGGCAGCATGGTCACGCCCCGTCCTGGGCTGTGGGCATGATGCAGCCAACCTCCCGTCGCTTGGCGGCCTGCGGAGCGTTGCAGAAGGGCTTGGGCTGTATCAACACAGGGTGTGGTCGGTAAAGCGGCACATGCCGAACGGCCCGGCACCGGCGCAAGAGCGCAGGCGACGGGTGACAACTTGTAAAGCAGCAATGCTACACCGCGTGGGGCCGCCCGCCAGAGTCACCCATGCAACCTTCGTGCAGCACCAGGCTTGCTAGCCTGTGTGCCATGCAGATCTCTGAACTTGCCCGCCAGGCGTCCGTGTCCGTCGACGCCCTGCGCCACTACGAGCGCCTGGGGCTGATTCGCCCGCACCGCCGGGCCAACGGATACCGGGACTATCCCGCCAGCATCAAGCGCGAGGTGGTGTTCATCGCCATGTCGCGCCAGCTGGGCTTTGCACTGCCACAGATTGCCCGGCGGCTTGATGACTACCGTGCCGGCACGTTGGGCATTGACGACATGGTGTGGGC
>DMZZ01000348.1:0-921 GCA_003484805.1 Comamonadaceae bacterium
GCTCACACCGGCGCCCAGGGTGTTGCCTGCGGTGGCTACCAGGATGGCGGGCCAGAACAGTTCGGGGTTGAGCTTGATGAGGCCGAACACAGCGCGCTCGGACCCCATGGGCAGCAGGGTGGCGGAGATGAAGGCGACGACAAAGACCGTGCTCAGGCCGAACTGCGGCAGGGCCAGCCAGGTCATCAGCGCGTGCATCCAGGATTCCATAGAAAGCGAGTGTAGGGCGTGGCCGCAGGTACGCGTGCAGGCGCTCCGGGCACCCAGGCAACGACAGGGGTGGTCATTTCATTTGCTGAAATTTTGAGCAGGTACAATCCTGCCTCCTTTTTCAGCATCTGCTGCCTCACCCCCACCCATGCACATCGGCCATATTCCTTTGGCGAACCGCCTGTTCGTCGCCCCGATGGCGGGGGTGACCGATAGGCCGTTCCGCCAGCTGTGCAAGCAGCTCGGCGCCGGATATGCCGTGAGCGAGATGGTGACCTCGCGCAAGGACCTGTGGAACAGCCTCAAGACCTCGCGCAGGGCCAACCATGAAGGTGAGCCTGGCCCCATCGCGGTGCAGATCGCCGGCACCGAGGCGGCGATGATGGCCGAGGCGGCGGTCTACAACATCGAGCGCGGCGCGCAGATCATCGACATCAACATGGGCTGCCCGGCCAAGAAGGTCTGCAACAAGTGGGCGGGCTCGGCGCTGATGCAGGACGAGGCGCTGGCCGTGTCGATTGCCGCTGCCGTGGTCGAGGCCTGTGCACCGCGCAACGTGCCCGTCACGCTGAAGATGCGCACCGGCTGGTGCCAGCAACACAAGAACGCCGTGCAGCTGGCGCGCCAGTTCGAGGCCGTGGGCATCCAGATGCTCACGGTGCACGGCCGCACGCGCGAGCAGGGGTACAAGGGCCAGGCCGAGTACGACAC
>DMZZ01000348.1:1123-2358 GCA_003484805.1 Comamonadaceae bacterium
CTGCCGGGGGGCGAGGATTTCCGACAACATATCAATACGATCGACGACTGCCAGACGCAATGGCAGGCCGTGGCCGACTATCTGGACGCCCTGGGGCAACGGATGGATCGACTGCCGGCCACCACCGCAGGCATGGACGCCGACGCACAAGAACAAGAGGGATTGGCTGCATGAGCAAGAAACACATCGAGGAATGCGTGCGCGAAAGCCTGCAGGGCTACTTNNCCGCTGCTGGAGGTGGTGATGAGCCACGCCGACAACAACCAGTCTCGCGCCGCCGAATGGCTGGGCCTGAACCGCAACACGCTGCGCAAGAAGCTGGTCGAGCACAAGCTGCTGTGAGCTTTGTTGCTAACTAAATAATAGCTATCGGCGCTTGCTGGGAGGGCGCCGGAGCACGATTTCATTTCAAAAAGCACCACCACCATGAACGCACTACTCTCCGTCTCCGACAAGACCGGCATCGTTGAATTCGCCCAGGCCTTGCACGCCCTGGGCATCAAGCTGCTGTCCACCGGCGGCACCGCCAAGCTGCTGCAGGAGGCGGGCCTGCCCGTCACCGAGGTGGCCGAGGTCACGCAGTTCCCCGAGATGCTCGACGGCCGCGTCAAGACCCTGCACCCCAAGGTGCACGGCGGCCTGCTGGCGCGCCGCGAGCTGCCTGAGCACATGGCGGCTTTGAAGCAGCACGGCATCGACACCATCGACCTGCTGGTGGTCAACCTCTACCCCTTCGAAGCCACCGTGGCCAAGGCCGGTTGCACGCTGGCCGATGCCATCGAGAACATCGACATCGGCGGCCCCGCCATGGTGCGCAGCGCCGCCAAGAACTGGAAGGACGTGGGCGTGATCACCTCGGCCGACCAGTACGAGGCTGTGCTGGCCGAGCTGAAGGCGGGCGGCAAGCTGTCCGACAAGCTGCGCTTCGCGCTGTCGGTGGCGGCGTTCAACCGCATCGCGCAGTACGACGGCGCCATCAGCGACTACCTCTCGTCCGTCACCTTCGAGGAAGAGAAGCTGTCCGAGGCCTACGTGCCCCAGCGCACGCTGTTTCCTGGCCAGAGCAACGGCATCTTCACCAAGGTGCAGGACCTGCGCTACGGAGAGAACAGCCACCAGCAGGCTGCGCTGTACCGCGACCTGTACCCCGCGCCCGGCTCGCTGGTCACCGGCGTGCAGCTGCAGGGCAAGGAGCTGAGCTACAACAACATCGCCGACGCCGATGCGGCCTGGGA
>DMZZ01000348.1:2554-2683 GCA_003484805.1 Comamonadaceae bacterium
GGGAGCGTGGCCGCAACGCCATGGATGCCAAGCGCATCGGTTCGGGCCTGTTGCTGCAGACGGCCGACAACCATGAGCTGGCGATCACCGAGCTGAAGGTGGTCACCAAGAAACAGCCCACCCTGGAAG
>DMZZ01000348.1:2831-2972 GCA_003484805.1 Comamonadaceae bacterium
GCGCGACCTGCGTGATCCAGCCCGGTGGCAGCATGCGCGACCAGGAGGTGATCGACGCCGCCGACGAGCGTGGCGTGGCCATGGTGTTCAGCGGCGTGCGCCACTTCAGACATTGAGGACAACCCCCTGAGTAACCGTCTT
>DMZZ01000109.1:0-1242 GCA_003484805.1 Comamonadaceae bacterium
GGTCGCCAAATCCTTCACTTCCACGCTGGTGGGTGCGGCGCTCAAGGACGGCCACATCAAGAGCATGAACGACAAGGTGAGCGACTACCTGCCGGACCTGAAAGGCTCAGCCTACGACGACGTGAGCATCCGGCNNCTGCTCACCATGACCTCGGGCGTGCAGTGGAACGAAGACTACGGCGACACGAACTCTGACGTGGCCAGGTTCAACAACCACAAGCCCGAGCCTGGTGTCGAGGCGTTGGTGAGCTACATGCGCAAGCTGCCACGCGCTGCACCGGCCGGCTCGCGCTGGCTCTACAGCACGGGCGAGNNTATGGCAGCCCGCCGGCATGGAGCAACAGGCCACATGGCTGCTGTCCAAGACCGGCAAGGAAATCAGCGGCTGCTGCGTGCAGGCCGCGCCGCGCGACTATGCGCGCCTGGGCCAGTTCATCCTGGAGGGTGCCAGGGTGAATGGCCAGAGCATCCTGCCCGACGGCTGGCTGGAGGAGGCTACGCACAAGCAGGCGGACATCGGCGCACCTGGCCGTGGATATGGCTACCAGTGGTGGACCTACGNNGCCAGGGCATCTTCATCGACCCGAAACGCCAGCTCGTGATCGCCTCCAACGGCAACTGGCACAAGGCGGGCTCAGCGGACAACCCGAGCTATGCCGCGCGCGAGGCCTTCTACGCTGCCGTGCAAAAAGCCGTGGACGACGAGGCCCGCGCCCCGGCGCAATGACACACGGGCGGCCCCGGGAGGCTAGGGATGTCCTGCATAACCCTCGCGAGGCGGTGGTAGTGCGGATCGGGATGGACCNNAGGGAGTTATGCAGGACATCCCTAGCGCACCTGTGCCGCCCTACAATCGCCCGATGCGCGCTGTTCACCTCCTTTTGCTGCTGGGCATGGCCTCCAGCCCCGCCCTGGCCCAAAATTCTGGTCAAAATGCCCCGCAGGGCAATACAGACAAGCGCGAGCAGCTACAAGATTCGGAGCAAATTTCTGGCCGCGGCACCCAGCGCACCGAGCGCATCCAGATTGAAGACGCCGGCAGCCGTGTGGACGAGCTGCGCGTGGGCGGGCAGACACAGACCATCTCGGTGCAGCCCAAGACGGGCAGCATGCCCAGCTACGAAGTGCAATCCCCCGACGGCGCACGCAGCCGCGCGGGCAGCAACAGCGGCGCCGAAACCACCACCGCCCCCCGCGTCTGGAACGTGCTGAAGTTCTGAGCCCCGGGCCCTCGGGCCCGAG
>DMZZ01000109.1:1343-10887 GCA_003484805.1 Comamonadaceae bacterium
TTTCTGACCAGCGACCAGGGCGAGTTCGTGCTCACGCTGTTCGAGCGCCTCACGGCCCAGCAGCTGCCGTTCTACCTGTACCTGATGAAGCACCTGGCGCACGGCGGCGTGCCCGTGCCCGATCCGCGTGCCGACAAGAACGGCGACATCCTGCACACCGTGTGCGGCAAGCCCGCCGCCGTGGTAAACAAGCTGCGCGGCAAAAGCCAGCTGGCGCCACAGGGCGCGCATTGCGCTGCCGTGGGCAGCATGCTGGCACGCATGCACCTGGTGGGCCGCAGCTTTGACCGCCACCAGCCCAACCTGCGCGGCCTGCCGTGGTGGAACGANNTACCAGAACCATGTGGCCGCGAGCGCGGGCTACGCTGCCCTGCCCCGCGGCCCGGTGCATGCCGACCTGTTCCGCGACAACGTGATGTTCGAGGGCGAAGCGCTGACGGGCTTCTTCGACTTCTACTTTGCCGGTGTGGACACCTGGCTGTTTGACCTGTCCGTGTGCCTGAACGACTGGTGCATTGACTTGGCCCAAGGCACCCACGACGCCGGGCGCGCCACGCGCATGCTGGACGCCTACCAGGCCGTGCGCCCGCTGACAGCGGCCGAGCGCGAGCTCCTGCCCGCCATGCTGCGAGCCGGGGCGCTGCGGTTCTGGATCTCGCGCCTGTGGGACTTTTACCTGCCGCGCGAGGCCTCCATGCTCACTCCGCACGACCCCACGCACTTCGAGCGGGTGCTGCGCGCCCGCATTGCCCACCCTGTACACCCATAGTCCGGTGAAACAGGGAAATCGGCCGCTGGGGTAAATTCCAAGCTGTTGCGCGGCCCGGGCGGTTCCTTATCCGGCTGCCCTGTGTGCGCAGGCGCAGGCCCCACCACACCTCTTTTCGTACGTATTCATGAAACTCAACATCGTCTCCGCCGGCACCGGCATGGCCTGGGTCAAGCTTGGGGTCCGAACGTTCTGGCGGCAGCCCATGGCGCTGGCCGCGCTGTTCTTCATGACCATGGCCGCCATGTCGCTGGCCTCGATGGTTCCACTGGTGGGGCCGGCCATTGCCCTCATGCTGCTGCCCTCGGCCACGCTGGCCATGATGGTGGCCGCCGCGCAGGCCTCGCAGGGCAGCTTTCCCACGCCTGCGGTGCTGCTGGTGGCGTTTCGCACCGGCCAGCAACGCCTGCGCGACATGCTGGTGCTGGGCGCCCTGTACGCGGTGGGCTTTCTGGCTGTGATGGGCCTGTCGGCCCTGATCGACGGCGGGCAGTTTGCCAAGGTGTACCTGGGCGGCGCCCAGCTGACCAAGGAGGTGGCGGAAGACCCCTCGTTCCAGAGCGCGATGTGGCTGTCGATGGTGCTGTACCTGCCGCTGTCGCTGCTGTTCTGGCATGCACCGGGGCTGGTGCACTGGCACGGCGTGCCGCCCGTCAAGGCGCTGTTCTTCAGCATCGTGGCGTGCGTGCGCAACTTTGGTGCGTTCCTGGTGTACGGCCTGGGCTGGATGGGCGTGTTCCTGCTGGGCGGGCTGGTGGTGGCACTGGTGTCGGCAATGCTGTCGATGATGGGGCTTGCAGGAACGGCGGCGGGCGGCATCATGGTGGGGGCCGCACTGATGATGGCGGCCATGTTCTTCACGTCGGTGGTGTTCACCTTCCGTGACAGCTTTGAGCCCCCTTCGACGCCTTCGAACCCCTCCCCCGAGGTGCCACATGAACCACCCGCCGCCGACGCCCCCCCGCCTTCTGGGCCGAACTGACGAGGAACTCCAGTGGTGGCGGCGGCGCAGCCTGCTGCAGGCAGCCGCCACGTGGCTGGCCGCCGGTGGCTGGGTGGCCGCCCAGGCACAGTCGGGCCGCCCCATCGTCGAGCTGCGCGGGGAGGTGCTGCGCAACGGCCAGGCCTTGGCCACCGACGACCGCATCGAGGCCGGTGACCGCATCGAAACCGGCCCCGGCGCCACGGCCGTCTTCGCCGTGGGCCAGAGCGCTTTCATGGTGCGGCAGAACACGCGCGTGGCGCTGGAGGGCGACACACCCGCTGCCGTCAAGGCGCTTCGCCTGCTGACTGGCGCCGTGGCCAGCGTGTGGGGGCGGGGCACCGACCGCCAGATCATCCTGCCCACCGCCACGGCAGGCATTCGCGGCACCGGTGTGTATGCCGAGGTGTTCCCCGAACAGGACTTTCGCGGCTATTTCTGCAACTGCTACGGCACCGTGGAACTGGCCGCAGGCAGCGAAAGGCTGGTGAGCGAGTCGGTGTACCACCAGTCTTTCTGGGCCGAGCCCGCGCCGCGCAACGGGCGCCTGCTGACGCCTGCTGGGGCCATCAACCACACCGACGAAGAGCTGGAATTTCTGGCCAGCCTCATCGACCAGCGCACTACTTGGCAGATTGCGGGGCGCAAGGGCACCAAGGATGGCAGCGGGCAGACGGGATACCCGGCAACCCCCGTCAGCCCGGCGCTGCCGCCGCCGGCCTCACCTGCACCGGCTCCAACGCACTACAACAACTAGCGCCACCAGCAGTGTCTGCTGCAGTATTTTTCAAGCCAAAATAGACCCCAGCGCTTGATGCCATTGCGCCAACAGCTATTTTATTGATAGCAAAAAAGAAAAAACCGCTTTGAACCCGAGGGTCCAAAGCGGCGCGGCACTGCGCCCTCTGGGCGCAGCGCAGGCAGTGGCGGGGCAGCCTTCAGGTACCGATCACGCCACCGTCGTTCTTGGTGATCACGATGGTGGCAGAGCGGGGGCGCTTGCCTGCGCCGTAACCTGCGTTGGCGGGCCACTGGCTCTGGTACTTGGTGGCGTCGCCCACATTGGCCAAGGCGGTGCCTTCACCGGGGTGCTGGATGTTCACAAAGATGGCCTTGCCGTCGGGCGTTTCGGCCAGACCGGTGATCTCGCTGCCCTTGGGGCCCACCAGAAAACGCTTGAGCGTGCTCTCGGTAGCGGCCTTGCCCACGGGGGTGACGATGTCCAGCTTGCTGCCGTCGGCCTTGGTGTAACTCAGCGTCTTCTTGGCACCGTCGCCCACGCTGCCGGGCATGGCGGCCAGCATCATGCAGTTGGTGACATCGGTGTAGGCACCGTCGTCGGTCTGGATCCAGCAGATGCCGGTGGCCTTGCTGAACACCAGGCCGTCGGGGCTGGAGAAGTCCTGGTCGGCGGTCAGTGCAGAGATGTTGACCAGGGACTTGTCGGCACCGGCCTCGGCGCCAAACAGGTACACGTCCCACGTGAAGGCGGTGGTGGTGGCGCCTTCCTTCATGCGCACCAGGTGGCCGTTGGGGTTGCCCTTTTGCTCGCTGGTGCCCTTCATGTCGGTGTAGGCGCGGGGGTTGGCGGCGTCGGGCAGGTACTGGCTGCCGGTGGGGTTGACGCTGCGGTTGCTGTTGTTGGTCAGCGTGAAGTAGATCTCGCCGTTGGCGGGGTTCACGGCGTTCCACTCGGGGCGGTCCATCTTGGTGGCNNTTGATGGCGATGTCTGCGGCATCGGCAAAACCGTAGGCGGCGTAGCCCGCGATGGCGGCATGGGCCAGCGACAGCTCGACCCAGGTGCCGGTGCCGTCGGCGTTGAATTGGGCCACGTAGAGCTTGCCGCTGTCGAGGTACTTGTCGCCCACGGCCATGCGGTCCGCGGCGTTGGCGTCCGCAGCGCTCCACAGTGCGGTGGAAACAAACTTGTAGATGTATTCACCGCGCGAGTCGTCGCCCATGTACACCGACAGCGGCTTGCCTGCTTCGACCTNNTTGGCCATGCGGGTCTTGTCATAGGGGTCGATCTCGACGATGTAGCCCATGCCGTTCATCTCGTTGCGGTAGTCGTCGCTGCCGTTGGCCGACGCACCGGTCTTGCTGTTGTTCCAGCGCTGGTACTTGTCGTCGGCACCACCGGTTTCCCAGCCGTGGCGCGATGCGGCACCCTGGTTGCGGCCGTAGCGCTTGAGCGAGGTCACGCTCTTGTCGTTGCCGCGCGCGGCATCGTCGGCAGCGCCGCGCGTGAAGTAGCCAAACCAGTTTTCTTCACCGGTCAGGAAGGTGCCCCAGGGCGTCTTGCCCGTGCCGCAGTTGTTCAGCGTGCCGCGGGTCCGGGTGCCGTCGGGCGAGTACTTGGTGATCATCTGCGCATGGCCACGGGCCGGGCCGGCGATCTCGATCGGGCTCAGGGCCGTGAGGCGGAAGTTCAGCGCGGAGCTGGGCGCATAGCCCCACTTGCCGGCCGTCTTGGCCACTTCGATCACGGCGATGCCGTGGATATCGACTTCCTTGTCCACTTCCGCCGCAGGGCGCGGCAGCGTGGACTTGCCGCCATCGGCGTGCAGGAAGAACGAAGACAGCTTCTCGTCGGTGGTGGCCTCGTGGTTGATGGCGAGCAGGCCACGCTCGGTGGCGCTGTCGTTGCGCTTGCCGTCGGTGCCCAGGCCAAACCATTCCATGCCGTCATGGTGGTCGCCGGCGCGCTTGTCGAAATCGCCGTCGGTGCCGTCGTTCTTGTAGGCGGCCACGCCTGCGGCCAGGGGGTCGCCCAGCGCAAACAGCACGCTGGCGGTGTAGCCCGCAGGCACGCTCACCACGTCGGCCAGGCTCTTGGGCACGGCGGCAAAGCCCAGCAGCGTCTCGGTCGGCACCACCGGGTCGTCACTGCCGCCACAGGCGCTCACGCCAAAACCGGCCAGCATGGCCGTGCCCACGGTGCCCACGCTGCCGCGCAGCAGGCCCCGGCGTGAAAGGCGCGCACCCAGCACCGATTCAAAGGTGGGGTTGGCGGACGTGTTGGAGTTCTCGTCGTTGAAGTCGATGGCCTGCGTGGGCTCGCCGCGATGGGTCATGGGTTTCCTCGGTGGGGTTGTGGTTGCTAACCCGCTGAGCGTAGAAAACCGCCATGACAGCACCGTGAAGCGTACGTGACAGCCCCGCGACGCCGCTGCTATCGCAGCACGCCCGGGCTTTGAAATGCCACCATTTTGAGAGCATTTAATGCTTAATGGGCAATGGATTTAGGCCATTTGCACCAACATCCATCGTGAGAATCCAGACCGTCCAGAATGGATGGATACCGCTTCCAGCGGACCGTGGTGGGTCGCCCGTGATGCCCGCCCGGACCCAGGCGAGGCCAGGTCAGGCCACCGGACGCGCCGGTAGCTGCTACGCCTATCCGGGCCGCATCACTCCACCACCGTCAGCTTGGCCACCGACAACGCCAGCCACTTGGTGCCGTGGCGCGGAAAGTTGACCTGGGCGCGCGCGTCGTCGCCCGTGCCTTCGAGCGCCAGCACCTTGCCTTCGCCAAACTTGTTGTGGAACACCGCAAGGCCCACGCGCAGGCCGTGCGCGGGCGGTGCTTTCTGCACCGGTACGGGCGGGCTGGCGAAGGTTTCGGATTTGAAGCCAAATTGGCCTCTAGCGCTTGATAAATAAGCGCCTCCAGCTCCTATATTAGGAGCAAAAGAACCAAAGCCCTGTTGCTTGGGCGTGATCCACTTGAGGGCACTCTTGGGCAGTTCGTCGAAGAAGCGGCTCTTGAGGTTGTAGCGCGTCTGGCCGTGCAGCATGCGCGTTTGCGAGTGGCTCAGGTACAGGCGCTTGCGCGCGCGGGTGATGGCGACGTACATCAGGCGGCGCTCTTCCTCCAGGCCGCCCTGGTCGCTCATGGCGTTCTCGTGCGGGAACAGGCCTTCCTCGATGCCGCCGATGAACACGGCGTCGAACTCCAGTCCCTTGGAGGCGTGCACCGTCATGAGCTGCACGGCGTCCTGCCCGGCCTGCGCCTGGTTGTCACCGGCTTCGAGTGCGGCGTGGGTCAGGAAAGCGGCCAGGGGCGAGAGGGTTTCGCCGGTGTCGGCATTCAGAATACCGGGCACGGCGGACGGTGCCATGGGTGCATTCGGGTCCAGGCCCTGGCTGGCGGGGCTTTGCGTGAGGGGGCTGCCGTGTTCGTCCAGCGGCAGGGCCACGGCGTCGCGGCCAAAACCCTCCTGCGTGACAAAGCTCTCGGCAGCGTTGACCAGTTCTTCCAGGTTTTCGATGCGGTCCTGGCCTTCCTTTTCGGTGCGGAAGTGTTCGATCAGGCCGGTGGCGTCGAGCATCTGCTCGATGATGCGGCGCAGGTTCTGCCCCTGCGTCTGCTCGCGCAGCACATCGACCATGGCCACAAAGGCGCCCAGGTTGGCGCCCGCCTTGCCGGGCACGCTGCTCACGGCGTCGTGCAGCGAGCAACCGGCGGCGCGGGCGGCGTCCTGCAGCACCTCAATACTGCGCGCGCCGATGCCGCGCGGCGGAAAATTGACCACGCGGGTGAAGCTGGTGTCGTCGTGCGGGTTCTCCAGCAGGCGCAGATAGGCCAGCGCGTGCTTGATTTCGGCGCGCTCAAAAAAGCGCAGGCCGCCGTACACGCGGTAGGGCACGGCGGCGTTGAACAGCGCGGTTTCGATCACGCGGCTCTGCGCATTGCTGCGGTAAAGCACAGCGATCTCGCGGCGCTCGAAGCCGTCGTTCTTCACCAACTGTTTGACCTCGTCGACCATCCACTGCGCTTCGGCGAAATCGCTCACGGCCTCAATCACGCGCACCGGCTCGCCTGCGCCCTGCGTGGTGCGCAGGTTCTTACCCAGGCGGCGGCTGTTGTGGCTGATGAGGTGGTTGGCCGAGTCGAGGATGTTGCTGTAGCTGCGGTAGTTCTGCTCCAGCTTGATCTGCTGCTGCACATCGAACTCGCGCACAAAATCCTGCATGTTGCCCACGCGCGCACCGCGAAAGGCATAGATGCTCTGGTCATCGTCGCCCACGGCGATCACGCTGCCGTGCGCCTCGAAGCGGCCGTTCACCTCGTCGCCCGCGAGCTGCTTGAGCCACAGGTATTGCAGACGGTTGGTGTCCTGAAACTCGTCCACCAGAATGTGCGCAAAGCGCCGCTGGTAGTGCGCACGGATCGGGTCGTTGTCGCGCAGCAGTTCGTAAGAGCGCAGCATCAGCTCGCCGAAATCGACCACACCTTCGCGCTGGCACTGGTCTTCGTAGAGCTGGTAGATCTCGACCTTCTTGCGTGCATCCTGGTCGTGCGCCTGCACGTCGCGCGGGCGCAGGCCCTCTTCCTTGCAGCCGGCGATGAAATACTGCAACTGCTTGGGCGGAAAGCGCTCGTCGTCCACGCCGTGCTGCTTGCACAGGCGCTTGATGGCCGAGAGCTGGTCCTGCGTGTCCAGGATCTGGAAGGTCTGCGCCAGTCCCGCCGCCTTGTGGTGGGCGCGCAGCAGGCGGTTGCACAGGCCGTGGAAGGTGCCGATCCACATGCCGCGCACGTTCACCGGCAGCATGGTGGAGAGCCGCGCCACCATCTCCTTGGCGGCCTTGTTGGTGAAGGTGACGGCCAGGATGCCGCCCGGCGTGGCCTGGCCGGTCGAGAGCAGCCAGGCGATGCGCGTGGTGAGCACGCGCGTCTTGCCCGAACCGGCGCCGGCCAGGATGAGCGCATGGCCCGCAGGCAGGGTGACGGCAGCGAGCTGCTCGGGGTTGAGCGATTGGAGCAGGGGAGATTCGGACATGGGACGATTGTAGGAAGCCCGGCCCCTGAAAGCGCGGTGGAGCCTCTACTTCGGCGCTTCGAGGATCACTTCCACATGCCGGTTCTGCGCCCGGCCCTGCGGCGTGTCGTTGGGCGCCAGGGGCCGGGTGTCGGCAAAACCGGTGGCCCGCATGCGGGCCGGGTCGATGCCCTGGCTTTGCAGGTAGCGCACCACACTGGCCGCGCGGCCGGTGGAGAGTTCCCAGTTGGAAGGGAAACGTTCGGTCTGGATGGGCACGTTGTCGGTATGCCCTTCGACGACGATGCGGTGCTGCGCCACACTGCCGAGCACCGGCACCAGGCGGCCCAGCACGGCCAGCCCCGGGCTGCTGAGGCGGGCGTCGCCCGACGAAAAAAGGATTTCGTTGCTGATGCGAAAGCTCACGCTGCCCTTATTCACGATCACCTCGATGTTCTTGTCCAACTGGTCGAGCGGCAGCCCCGCGAGCGGGTCCTGCTCGGGCTCGACCGGCGGTGGGGGCACCGGGGATGCAATCGGGGGAACGATGCTCCCATGCTCGGGATGCTCCCCCACGGCCACCACCGGCGAGGGGGACATCAAGGGCAGCCCCCGGGTGCCGGGACCGGCAAACGAGAGCATCACCACCATCATCACCAGGATCAGCGTGACCACATCCAGATAAGTGAGCAGCCAGCCATCCTCTTCGGTGGCGGGCGTCAAATCCAGGTGCCAGCGGGCAAAGCGCCCGGCCGGAGGGTTCTGGCGCTTTGCGGGCCGGGGGTGGACGCCATGGGCCGCCAGCGCTCCCAGGCGGGCCAGCCTGCGCAGGGCTTCGGGGCTGTCGGACAGTGCGTCTTGCGGCGCCGGGGTCGGCTCCTGCATTTCAGCTCCCTTTGCCAGGCCGTGACGTTGCTGTCTTGGCCGCAGCAGCTGGCTTGCGCCCGTCAAAAATCTCGTCGTCAAACTGCACGATGAACGATTTGAGTGTCTCCCGCATCAGCGCCGGGCTGCGCCGCTCGCTCATCATCGAGACACCCTGCATCACCATGTTCATCAACACCACACGCTGCTCGGTGCGGCGCTCCAGCTTGACGGCCACGGGTTTGAACAGCAAGTTGGCCAGCAGGATGCCGTAGAACGTGGTCATGAGCGCCACAGCCAGTTGTCGACCGATGATCTGCATGTTGCCGTCGCCCAGCACGCCCATCAGGTTGATCAGGCCCACCAGCGTGCCGATCATGCCGAACGCGGGAGCAAAATTGGCCATCACGCGAAAGAGCTGCGCCTCGGCCGCCTCGCGCGCGCGCAGCCGCAGGATGCGCCACTGCAGCAGGTCGAGAATGTCTTCCTCGGGGGCCTGGTCAATGACCAGTTGCACCCCCGTGCGCAGAAAGGGGTTGGTGACGTTCTCCAGGGCCTTTTCGACGGCATGCAGATCGTCGTTGATCCACAGCTTGGAAATGCGGACAAGTTCCTCGATGTCGCTCTTGATGTAGGTGCGCTCGTTGCGCAGCACCGTGGCGATCAGCCCGAAAACGCGCAGCACTTCCTTCAGCGGGTAGCTCAGGAAGGTGGCGGCCAGCGTACCCCCGAGCACGATGCCCAGCCCCGGCCAGTCCACATACAGGCGCGGGTCTTCCGCCGCAAAGAAAATCACGATGCCCAGCAGCACGAAGCTGGCCACGATACCGATCAGCGATGACGGATTCATTCAGTTACTCCTGCGCGGGTATTGTGCAGCAGGCCCCCACTCCCGGGGGGTCTCCTGTCGGCTCCCGGACGGGCGCTCAGGCTTGTGAGAACATGCCCTGCACCACCCCACCGCCACACTGCCATGAAATCTCTTGCCCATGCATTGGCCACCGTGATGGTGCTGAGCGCTCCGCTGGCACTGGCGCAGGCCCCTTGCCGCAGCAGCGGCGCGCATCCTCCGGCGGCGCTGTTTGAACGCTTCATCAGCGCCGATTGCGAAGCCTGCTGGAGCGACCCCGCCACGCCTGCACCCGGCCCCTCGGCGCTGGTGC
>DMZZ01000358.1:0-5934 GCA_003484805.1 Comamonadaceae bacterium
ATCGGGCGCCGTGGCGAACCGGCCCTGACGGAGATCGCTGAGCAGTTCCATCGCCTGCGCGCCCTCCTGCACATCGAGCACCAGGCCGTCAAAGGCATCGCCCGCCAGCAGCGTGCGGGCGCGGCCCACATTGCTGGCCTCATGGAAGTCCACCATGCCAAGATCGCGGGCCACCATGACGATGGNNCGCAAGACAAACTGCGGCTCGATCAACAGGACCCGGGGCAGCGGCGCGGTCATTCCTCGTCCTCGCGTCCGGCCGCCGTCTCGTTCGCCAGGCGGCGCAGGGCATCCAGAATCGACAGATCCACCGGCCCCAGGGTGCGCGGCANNGCGTGCCAATGCGGTGCCCGCCGGGAGCGCTGAGCGGCGCGCCGGCCTAAAAACGGATGTGCGGCTCGCCCGTCACCAGCGGGTTGTCGGAAAAGCGGGGGGGCACGGCTGGCGTCCTCGACGATGAACAGGTCATTCTTCATGATCCCGTTCCCGCAAAAAACACGAGTTCCATCTGGGCCAGCAGTTCTTGCTTGCGGGTTTTTTTGATGCTCAGGTTCAGATCAAGGCTGCTTTGCTTCATGGGCTGTGAGGATGCCATTGCCTGCTGACGTGTACCAGACAAGTGGGGAGGTTTTGCAGGATGTCCCTAACAAGCCAGCAACTTAACGAGACCCGTTGGCAATTCACAGGCGTTTGAGGTGTGGACTCAACTGTGGCGGTCCATTGCGACTTTGTTCTGACGCAGCATCGTTGCGCTCTCGCATCCACGCCGCCAAAGCATTTCCCGGTATGGGCTTGCTGTACAGGTACCCCTGCATGGTGTGACAGCCCATTGCGAGCAGCAGATCTGACTGTTCCTGTGTTTCTACGCCTTCGGCAATCAGTCCGATGTGCAAGCTCTTGCCCAGCTGGACGATTGCAGTGGCAATAGACACGCTTTGGCTTGACGTAGCCAGGTTCGACACGAATGACCTGTCGATTTTAAGTACGTCGATGGGTAGCTGGCTAAGGTATGCCAAACTGGAATAACCTGTCCCAAAATCATCCAGCGACACTCTGAAACCGTGCTTCCTCAGCCGCTCTAGAAGGTCTCGCAGATTTTCCGCGTCACGCATCAGCAAACCTTCCGTGATCTCCAGCTCGATGCACTCTGGCTCTACTCCGTGCGTTTTGCATTGTTCGCAAAGCGATTCAAAAAAGTCCTGTTGCGCAAATTGGACGATGGAAACATTGATGGCAACATGAAGCTTGTAGCCCAATAGGCGTGCTGCCGTGATTTGCCGGCAGGCATCTGCAAGAACTGCGCGGCTCAAGGGGATGATGAGTCCGGTCTCTTCCGCATAGGTAATGAATTCCGAAGGGGGAATCAGATTGCCGGTTTCATCGCGAAGCCGTACAAGCGCTTCGACGGTATCTACCCTTTGGCTTGGAACATCAATCTGCGGCTGGTAGTGGACCTCGATCCTGCCGCTTTCCATCGCTGAGCGAAGGATCTTTCCTGTTCGGCTGCGCTGCATGAGCATGTGTTCTATGGAGGCCGAGTGAAAGCTGTACTGGTTCCGCCCGTCAGACTTGGATCGGTAAAGTGCCGAGTCAGCGTGCCGCATAAGATCCTCTCGTGTCAATGCGTCGTCGGGGTACACACTGATGCCAACACTGCAGCCAACATGGAAATTGGTGCCGTCGATCACTATGGTTGCCGACACCACGTCAATAGAGGTTTGAGCAGCAACGCGTGCTTGCTCGGCTGACTGGATTTCAGGCAGCAAAATCATGAACTCGTCGCCACCTTGCCTGCTGACTGTGGCGTTGCTGGCGAAGGCCGCTTTCAGCCGCTCTGCCACGACGACCAGGATGGAGTCACCGATGTGGTGCCCGTATGAGTCGTTGACAAACTTGAAATGGTCCAGATCCAGAATCATCAGCGCCACCGAGTTGCGGGTTGCCTCGGCTGACCGAATTGCCTGTGTTATCCGGTCTGCCAAAAGCAGGCGGTTGGGCAGATCCGTGAGCTGGTCGTGCTGCGCCAAATGGGTCATCTTGATGGCCATGGCGCGTGTTTCGCTCACGTCATGAAAAACAATCACTGCGCCAGTGATATTGCCTTCAACATCTCGGATAGGGGAGGCAGAGTCGTCAACATGCACCTTGTTGCCGTTGCGGGTAACGAGCAAGGTGTCCAGCGCCATTCCGACCTTTCTTTGCTGCCTGAGCGCGATGCGGATCGGATTCTGGAGCGGAGAGCCCTCCCCGTCGCTCAAAAGAGGCATGATGCTCTCGATTGGCTGCCCAACGGCATCTGCCATATCCCATTCGGTCATTGTCTCCGCCACCGGGTTCACATAGGTGATGCACCCGGAGGCATCCGTTGCAATCACGCTGTCGCCGATGGCACTGAGAATCACCTGCGCACGTTCTCGCTCCTGCCCTAAAGCAGCCTGAGCTTCTGTAACTTCAGTTACGTCCGTGAGAAGAAGCAGCGCACCCCACTTCATTTGGGAATCAGGCCGCAATGCCGCCGAGGCATGCATGTGGCGTGTGCTGCCGTCGCTGGCGCGGCATGTAATTGCCAGGCTCGCGTCATTGCAGTCTGTTTTACTCTCTGCAAGATGCACCAAGCTTTCGAGTAGGGGCTGAAGACTATCCGCTACTTGCTTACCGAACACGGCCGAAATCGGCTTTCCCCTGAATCCGCCTGAGGGAACACCAAACCAGCGGCCATCATGGTCGTTGCACAGTTGGCATAAAAGATCGCTATCCCAGAGTGTGATGTGTCCTGGTACGTTCCTGACGACATTGGCCAAGTCTCGCTGCGTCCTCAGAAGCCTTTGCTGCTCGCGGCGAAGGGCCAGTTGCACCTGTACCCGGGCTCTTACCAGCTGGACGTTGAACGGTTTGGTCACAAAGTCCGACGCGCCAACGCCAAATGCCTTGAGCTCATGATCGAGGTCATTGTTGCTGGTGATGAAAATGACGGCGGCGTCCTTTGTTTCGGAGCAAGACTTCAGGTCTGAACACAACTGATAGCCGTCTCGCTCCGGCATGGAGATGTCCAGAAGCACCACGCTAGGTAGCAATTGCTTCGCCAGAGTCATAACTTCAGCCGCCTGGGTCGTGAAGGACACGACACCCAAGTCTTTCACGACGGTATGCAACGTGCGCACACAGACAACGTCATCGTCCACTATCAGGATATGTGCCGCCTGATCGTCAGAATCGGCGTCTACTGGCGGTAGTTCGGTCAACATGGAGGGATGCCCCTTCTGAAAACGTCCGGGTTGAAGGTTCAGTAGATCAGTTTGCATCATCTTTGTGATTTTCGTTACATGCGACATCTCCTAGGATCAGTCGCAGCTAGCTGCTGCGCTTTCGATTGGCTGGCTGCAAGGGTAAACATTCCTTGCGGACAGCGAAGTTGATAAGCTATCGTTTACCCGTCTGTGCAGATTTAGCAACCGGGTGGAGAGCATGTCGGAAAAGAGAAGCCTGGTGCGTTACGTGTAGAGAGACCGAGCCCGGCAAACCCGATCAATATGGAGTCCAGACATCCATGCGGCCTTCGCTACTGCTGGTTGACGACGACCCGAAGCTGATCCAACTGATGGGTCGGCTACTGGGTGATCTGGGGCGCATACGCTTTGCCACCAGCGGCGAGGCCGCGTTGCGGCAGGCCCATGCGGAGCGCCCCGACCTGATTCTGCTGGACGCCGAGATGCCCGGCATGAACGGCTTTGATACCTGCGTTGCGCTCAAGACCGAACCGGACTTGAGCGACGTGCCAGTGATCTTCGTGACGTCACACTCCGACCTCGATCATGAAATCCTGGGCTTCAGCGTGGGCGCTGCCGACTTCATCCACAAGCCTGTCAGCGAACACATCCTGCGCGCGCGTGTCACAACCCACTTGCGTCTTAAGCAGCTGTCTGATGAATTGCGCCGCATGGCCAACACCGATGCGCTGACCGAGCTGCCCAACCGCCGCGCGTTCGACGCGGCGTTGACGCGGGAATGGGCGCGCTCGCTGCGGGACACACAGCCGCTGTGCTGCCTCATGGTGGATGTCGACTACTTCAAGGCCTATAACGACAGTTACGGCCATCCGGCCGGCGACGTGTGCTTGAATGGTGTCGCACAGGCGCTCCGTGGCGCCTTATTGCGCCCAACGGACATGGTAGCCCGTTACGGCGGCGAGGAGTTCGCCGTGCTGCTGCCCAACACCACCCGGGACGGCGGCTGTCTTGTAGCTGAGCGCCTGCTCCAGGCCGTGCTCAAGCTTCACTTGCCCCATGAGGGCGGAGTCGTAGACGGCATTGTCTCAGTCAGCATTGGTGTTGCCTCTTCGGACGAATCGCCGGAGCAGCACGGCAACGCCGCCGCTGGCGAGCCAGACAGCACCGACCTGATGCGACGAGCCGACCGTGCGCTGTACCTTGCCAAACAGCATGGCAGGGCCAGGGCACAGGTGATCGAACCGCCGCCGGGGGCCGCCCCACCGCCGGTTGGCCAAGGCCAGCTTGATGATCTCGATTCCGCGGGGCGCCACTCATGACGAGGTCGGGCAGGGCCCTCCGCGCGGAATTGTTCTGCACGCAGGCGGGCCTGGCAGCAGCCCATGGCGGCCCCTTCGAGTACAGCCGGCGCGGCATCGTGGTGACCCAGAACAGGCTTCTCGCAATGGCGCAGGGCAAGCGCTATACGAGAAGCCGCCAGGTCGATATGAAATGCTCCCGCGCCTATGCCTTTGGCCTAACCTGGCGCGTCGTGCCAGTCGATGTGTCGGCGTTCACGGACAGTGTGCGAGCCGATGGTGATCCGCCGTCGGTGATACGCCAGACGCGGCAGACGGCGGCCTGCCCCTACAGGGAGGACCGAACAGGTACAGTTTTAAGGCCACTTCGGCGCGGGCCGGGCGCAGGTGCCCGACCATAAACGTTCTCAAGGAGCAAAGGCTTTGCGAACTTCAAATCAACTGAGTCAGGGAAGAGGACCGCACAGGTTCTGGTTTGCGGTGTGCTTGGTCGGGCTGACGCTGTTCGCCGGTGCCAGCCGGGCTGCGACGTTGACGCTGGCAGTGGCCGACATCCCCTACTCGGCCCCAGTGGTCATCGCTGAGGCCGAGGGATACTTCGCGGCCGAGGGCCTGGCCCTGAACATCAAGCACTACCCGGTCGGGCGGATCTGCCTGGAACAGCTGCTGGCCGGCGAGGCGCACTTCGCCACCGTGGCCGACACGCCCATCATGCTGGCCGGCTTCACCCGGCGCGACTTCGACATCCTGGCCACAACCACAGTGTCAGGGCGCGAGAACCAGATCGTGGCGCGCACCGACCGCAGCATCACTCAACCCGCCGACCTGCAGGGCAAACGGCTGGGCGTCCTCCCAGGCACCAGCGGCCACTACTTTGCCGACACCTTCATGCTCTTCCACGGGTTGAAGCTCGACAACGTGACCGAGCAGCCCCTGGAGCCCAAGGACCCTGTCGGCGCCCTGGTGCGTGGCGAGGTGGATGCAGCGGCGCTTTTCGGCACCCATGTCACGGAGGCGCTGAACCGGCTGGGGCCGCAGGGCAAGGTAATACCCGGCCCTGCATTCTTCAGCGTTACTTTCAACATTGTCAGCCGTCCAGCCAGCCAGGGTGTCAGCGACGACGATGCCATCAAGCTGCTGCGGGCCGTGCAGCGCGCCACGGCCCTGCTGCAGCGCGAACCCGAGCGCGCCCGTGCCATCGTGGCCAAGGCGCTCAAGGTTTCTGTGGAGGACCTGACAAAGACCTGGGACGGCTTCGAGTTCCGGTTGCAGCTGTCGCAGTCACTGATCACCACGCTGGAGGCCGAGGCCCGCTGGGCACTGCGCCGACGGCTGGTGCCGGGGGGCGAGGTGCCCGACTACCTGGACCTGGTGCGCACCGAACCGCTGAAGAAGCTCGCCCCACGCGC
>DMZZ01000358.1:5961-10111 GCA_003484805.1 Comamonadaceae bacterium
CCGTGCAGCTGGCAGTCGGCAGGGTCTCGCGCGACGCTGCCGGTCTGCTGGTTCTGACGCAGGACTATCTGCTGCACGGGCATGCACGGGCGCGGCGGCAGTGGCATGCCGTGCATACCGAGCTGACCCAGACCCTGCACGAACTCGACGGCCCCGCATTGGGCCTGAAGGACGACATCGACGATTTGGTGGGCGTGAGCGAAGGCCTGCCGCCCCTCTTTGCCGTACTTGAATCATTGGCCGGAGCGGGCGCCGCCGCTTCCGATGGCGGGCGGCGACAGATGCTGTCCGACCACCTGGTGGCTGAAACGCGCCACATCAGCGAAGGGGCCTTCGACCTGGCCAGCCGACTGATCGAAATGCGCAGCCAGCAACAGCGCCGGCTGCGCATCGCGACGTTGGTCGCGAATGCTTCGCTGGCTGCGCTGCTGTCAGGTTTGGTGGCCGTGGTGATGCTGCGTGTGCTGCGCCCCATGCGACGGCTGCAGGACACTGCGCGCCGCATTGAGGCCGGCGAGCTGCAGACCCGCAGCGCCTACCTGGCGCGGGATGAGTTCGGCTCGCTTTCGCAAAGCTTCGACGCCATGATCCAGGCCCTGCAGGACCGCCAGGCGGCGCTGGAAGCCACCCGCCGAGACCTTCGCACCGTGCTCGACGCTGTGCCCTCGATGATCGGCTACTGGGACCGAAACCTCGACAACCGCGTCGCCAATCAGGCGTACCACACTTGGTTCGGTGTCGATCCCGGCACCCTACCCGGGCGCAATATGCGCGACCTGCTGGGCCCGGCCCTGTTCGAGGCCAACCGCCCGTTCATCGAGGCCGCGCTGCGCGGCGAGACGCAGACCTTCGAGCGCTCTATTCCGCGTCCAGACGGGCAGGGCCTGCGCCACTCGCTGGCCCATTACCTGCCCGACCACCAGGGTGACGAGGTAAAGGGCTTTTACGTCATCGTTCACGACGTCACCGAGCTGAAAGAGGGCCGCCTGCAACTGGCCGCCGCATTGCGTGAGAACGAGGCCCTGCTGGTGGCGATCCAGAATTACGCCATCTTCTCCGAAATGGCCCCGGACGGTCGCTTTATCACGGTCAACGACAACGTCTGCCAGCTTACCGGGTTCTCGCGTGAGGAACTGCTCGGGCAGACCTACGCCGTGCACCAGCCCCAGCTCGGCTCGGGCGACTTCGACAGCGAGATCTGGCCTGCATTGCGCGCCGGCCGGGCCTGGCAAGGGGAGATCAGCGGCGTCGCGAAGAATGACAGTGTCTACTGGAGTTATGCGGTGATGGTGCCCGTGAAGGCCGCAGACGGCTCGATTCGGAAGTATGTGTCTATCAGCACTGATATTACGGCTCAGAAGCGCCTCGCGCAGGAAGTCCAGCGCAGCAACGAACGCTTCGAGCTGGCAGCCAGCGCCGCAGGCATCGGCGTGTGGGACTACGACGTTGTCGCCGGCACCCTTGTTTGGGATGACCAGATGTATGCGTTGTACGGCCGCCATCCCTCCGGCGGTCTTGAGCCCTACACGCTGTGGAGCGACAGCGTTCACCCCGAAGACAGGGCCAGCAGCCAGAAGGCACTCCAGGACGCCATCGACGGGCATGCGGAATTCGAGTCTCTGTTTCGTATCGTCAGGCCCGGCGGTGAGGTGCGGCAGCTCAAAGCCATGGCCCGCGTCGTTCGGGACACCGATGGCCGACCGCTGCGTATGATCGGCGTCAACTCCGATGTAACCGAGAGGCTGGTCACCGAAGCCGCGCTGCGAGCAAATGAGAGCCTGCTGCGGCGAGTTGGGCACATGGCCCTGGTAGGAGGCTGGCGGATCGACATAAAGGCCGGCCAGCTGTACTGGAGCGAGCAGACGCGCGCCATTCACGAAGTGCCGGCTGACGTTGAGCCGACGCTGGACACGGCCATCACGTTCTACGCGCCCGAGAGCCGCCCGTTGATCACCGATGCCGTGAACCGGGCGATCGCCAGCGGCCAAGGCTGGGACCTGGAGTTGCGCCTGATCACCTATACCGGCCGATCCGTTTGGGTGCGGGCGATGGGCGAGGTTGAATTGGACGCCCACGGAGAGCCGGCTCAACTGGTTGGAGCCTTCCAGGACATCACCGAGCGCCGGCGCACCGACGACCTGCTCCGCGCGGCAATCGCCGCGGCCGAGGCCGCCAGTGCTGCCAAGAGCAGTTTCCTGGCCAACATGAGCCACGAGATCCGCACGCCTCTGAACGCGGTGTTTGGGTTGACACACCTGCTGCAGCGCACGCCGTTGGGCACCGAGCAGGTGCACTATGTTCAGAACATCCTGCTGTCGGGCAAGTCGCTGCTGGGCATCGTCAACGACGTGCTGGACCTTTCCAAGATCGAGGCCGGCGAGATGGCACTGGAGCGCACGACCTTCAGCCTGCGCGACGTGAGTTCCTCGCTGCAGGCGGTCTTCGAGGAGCATGCCCGCAACAAGGGCCTGGCCCTGGCCGTGACCCCTGATGCCACGCTGCCGGACGCCTTGCTGGGCGACCCCACGCGGCTGCGCCAGATCCTGGTCAACCTGTTGGGCAATGCGATCAAGTTCACCGAGCACGGTCAGGTCGCACTGAGCATCCAGGCGCTGGCGGCGCCGGTCGGCCAGTGCCGCTTGCGCTTCGAGGTGCAAGACACCGGCGTGGGCATCGCCGCGGACATGCTGCCCACGCTTTTCGCCCCCTTTTCGCAAGCCGATGCGTCCACCACGCGACGCTTTGGCGGCACGGGGCTGGGCCTGTCGATCACCAAGCATCTAGTCGAGCTGATGAGCGGACAGATGGGCGTGCACAGCACGCCGGGCCAGGGCAGCTGTTTCTGGGTGGAGTTGCCTTTCGAGCTTGGCGACGCCGCTGAGCTCGCGAGCGCAACGCAAGTTAGTATCGACGGCCCGCGCCTTCAGGGAGTGCGCGTGCTGCTGGTGGACGACAGCGACATCAACCTGCAGGTGGCCGGGCGGTTGCTGGAGCTCGAAGGCGCGCTGGTGCAGCCCGCACGCGACGGCGCCGAGGCGGTGCGCTGGGTGGAGCAACGCGCTGACTTCGACATCGTGCTGATGGACGTGCAGATGCCCGTCATGGACGGGCTGGAGGCGACGCGCCGCATCCGCGCCTTGCCCGAACGTGCCAGGCTACCCATCGTGGCGCTGACCGCAGGCAATACCGACAGCGAACACCGCCGCGCACGCGACGCTGGGATGCAGGACATCCTGTCCAAGCCTATTGACCCGGAGCTGCTGGTGCAGGGCGTGCGACGGGTGATCGGCCGCGCGCCCGTCGGGCCCGTGGTCGCCCAGGTGGCGAGCGACTCCCAGGGCTGGCCGCAGATCGAGGGCATCGATGCCGAGGATTCACGCCGGCGTCTGGCGGGCGACGTGAAGCTTTTGCGCAGCATGCTGCAGCGCATGCTCGCGCTGTGCGAGGAATGTCTGGGCGTGCCTGCAACGACCCCCGAGCAGCGCCAGGCGATGGCGGCACTGATGCACAAGCTCAAAGGCAGCGCGGCCACGCTGGGGGCCAAAGCGATCGCCGCTCTGGCGGGGCAGGTGGAGGTAGCCTGCCGGCAGGATCAGACCGAGGCGGTAGCGCCGCTACTCCATCGGCTCGCCGAGGCGACCGAGCAAGTGCGGGCTGCCTCGGCCGACTGGCTGCGGGCGCCAGTAGAACCGCTACTGACGGAGGCTGGCGCGCCGCCACTAGACCCCCAGCGCCTGGCCGAACTTGTGCGTGCGCTGCAGGATGCCAACCTGAGCGGGCTGGACTTGTTCGAGAATCTGGCGCCTTTGCTGCGCCCCTTGTTCGACGCACTGACCTTTCAGCGACTTCGGGGGCATGTGGAGAACCTCGAGTTCGATCAGGCCGTTTCGATTCTTTGTGGCGGCACTGGCGGTTTGGATTTGGTAGTTCCTACCGAAGCAAAATAGGGGCCGATTTCGCCCGTTGACCGTGTCGATCGCTGACCGGGTGCGCCCACGTGAGTTCTTGGGCCAATATCTGTTTGAATTGACCCCTCTGTGTTTGCAACCTGGCCACTCTTTGTTTGCAAATGCCACGCTCTGTTAGCAACGACCACCTGCCTCCCCCATGCTCCAGTACCACACTGTCCCCGTGACCGCCTTTCAACAAA
>DMZZ01000358.1:10167-23154 GCA_003484805.1 Comamonadaceae bacterium
GGCGGCACGGGCGAACTGGCGCAGCGCCTGCAGCTGCCCATCGTGGGCCCGCACCCGGGCGACCAGTTCTGGATTGACGGCCTGGCGCAGCAAAGCGCCATGTTCGGCTTCCCGCCCGCGCTCCCCTTCACGCCCACCCGCTGGCTGCACGATGGCGACCAGGTGCAGATCGGCAACGAAGTACTGCAGGTGCGCCATTGCCCCGGCCACACGCCCGGCCATGTGGTGTTCCACGCCCCGCAGATCGACCGTGCGTTTGTGGGCGACGTGCTTTTTGCCGGCAGCATTGGCCGCACCGACTTCCCCCAGGGCAACCACGAACAGCTCATCGACAGCATCACCCAGCGCCTCTGGCCCATGGGGGACCAGACGGTCTTCATCCCGGGCCACGGCCCCGAGAGCACCTTCGGGCGCGAGCGGCGCAGCAACCCCTATGTGAGCGGCACCTGAGCGATGCCACCGGCCTGCCGCATCAGGCCCGGTGTTTGGGGCTGAACAGGCCGCCATAAGCATATGTGCAGAGCGTTGTCCGCTTTGCAGGACAATACGGGGATTACCCGCATCCCGTGCGCCCTTGTGCTGCGGCATCTGCAACGTCTTGCGGGCACCTGTTTTTCAACATCCCTGCCAACACACCATGAGCGCCTTTCTCGAAGAACGCGTACTGACCGTCCACCACTGGACCGACCGGTTGTTCAGCTTCACCACCACCCGTGATCCGACCCTGCGCTTCTCCAACGGGCACTTCACCATGATCGGCCTCAAGGTGAACGACAAGCCGCTGTTGCGCGCCTACAGCATCGTCAGCGCCAACTACGAGGAACACCTGGAGTTCCTCTCCATCAAGGTGCCCGACGGCCCGCTGACCTCGCGCCTGCAGCACATCCAGGTGGGCGACACCATCATCGTCGGCAAGAAGCCCACCGGCACGCTGCTGATCGACTACCTGCTGCCGGCCAAGCGCCTGTACATGCTCTCCACCGGCACGGGTCTGGCGCCGTTCATGAGCGTGATCCGCGACCCCGAGACCTACGAGAAGTTCGAGGAAGTGATCCTGGTGCACGGTGTGCGCGAGGTGAAAGAGCTGGCCTACCACGACTACATCACCCAGGAGCTGCCCCAGCACGAGTTCCTGGGCGAGCTGGTCGGCAAGCAGCTCAAGTACTACCCCACGGTCACGCGCGAGCCCTTCCGCAACCAGGGCCGCATCAACCACCTGATAGAGAACGGCAAGCTGTTCACCGACCTCGGCGTGCCCGCGCTGAACCCGCTGGAAGACCGCGTGATGCTCTGCGGCAGCCCCGAGATGCTGGCCTCGCTCAAGACGCTGCTGGAGCACCGAGATTTCGAGGAAGGCAACACCACCAAGCCCGGCGACTTCGTGATCGAGCGGGCCTTCGTCGAGAAGTGATTCCCGGTCGGCCGGTGCGCCGACCCGGCTCCAGGTTCACACCTGCGGCGCTCGGACGCTGTCCTGCTCCAGCGCCTGGGCGCAACTCGCCGAAAACAACAGGATGGCAGACGAAAAATAGATCCACATGAGCAGCACGACCAGCGAGCCCGCCGCGCCGTAGGCCGACACCACCGCCGCCGTGGACAGGTACCAGGCCAGCAGCAGCTTGCCCAGGGTGAACAGCGTGGCGCCCACCATGGCCCCCAGCACCAGATGGCGCAGGCGCGGCTTGGGGCCGGTGCCCATGCGCATCAGCCCGACAAACAGGGCGACCGCAAAGGCAAACGCCACCGTCTCGTTGATGATCAGAAACAGCGGCACCAGCGGGGCAATGGCCAGGCGTGCACCCGCCCACCCGGCCAGCAGATAGATCAGCGTGGACAGCGCCAGCGACACCATCAGCAAGAACCCCAGCGCCAGCACATAGGCCAGGCCGCGCAGACGCAGTGAGGCCATGTGCCACCAGGCGGCACGCGGCGCCCCGAAGTCATCGCTGCGCCACAGGCGCCCCAGCGCCGACTGCAGCTCTACAAAAACGCCGGTGGCACCCGAGAGCAGCACCCCAAACCCGATGACGGACGCCAGGCGCCCTTGCGCCGGGGCCTGGGCGCTCGACAGCGCCTGGCGCACCACATCGGCCACCTGCGGTCCCATCACCGACTGCACTTGGCCCACCAGGCTGCTTTCCAGGTAGCTGCGGTCCACCCACCAGCCCAATACGCCCACCAGCAGCAGCAACAGCGGAGCCAGGCTCAGCATGCCGTAGAACGACATGGCGGCACTCATGCGCAGCCCGTCGGCATCCAGCCACATCTGCGCCGCACGCCAGAACGGCTGCACCAGCCGCCACACGGGCACCCAGAACTGTGCAAGGCGTTGCCCGGTAGAAAGAGGTGCGTTCATCGCAACAGGCTAAAGCCGGATGGCCCTGCCGTCCATCCGCCATTCACGGATAGGGCGGTAGGCACAGTCCCACGGCGGGCGCGGCAACGCCGTTGCCCCCCCCTTGCCCCTCGCCATAATGCGCGCATGCCGCCGCCCCGCACCACCCCACGCACTGCCACACCGCGCCCACCGGAGGACCGCCATTTCGTGACGGCCCTGGCCCGCGGCCTGGACGTGCTGGCGTGCTTCCGCTCGGGCGACAAGGCCCTGGGCAACCAGGAGATCGCGCAGCGCTGCCAGCTGCCCAAGTCCACCGTCTCGCGCCTGACCTACACGCTCACGCGCCTGGGTTACCTCATCCACATCGAAGAGCTGGGCAAGTACCGCCTGGGCACGGCCACGCTCTCGCTGGGCAGCACCATGCTGGTACGTCTCGACGTGCGCCAGATCGCGCGCCCGCTGATGCAGGATCTGGCCAATTTCGCCACCGCCGAAGTCTCGCTGGGCACGCGCGACCGCTTCTCGATGATCTACGTGGAGAACTGCCGCAGCTCGGCCCTGCTCACGCTGAGCCTGGACGTGGGCTCGCGCATCGCGCTGGCCACTTCGGCCATCGGGCGCGCCTGGCTCGCCGCCATCACCGAGGACGAGCGCCGCCCCCTGCTGGAGCAGCTGCGTGCCCGCGATGAGCAGGCCTGGCTCGAGGTGCAGGCCGGCATCTACAAGGCGCTGCAGGACTACCGCAGCCTGGGCGTGGCCTGCTCGTTCGGCGACTGGCAGAAGAACGTGAATGCCATCGCCCGCGCCTTCCAGCCCGGCGGCGGCCTGCCGCCGATGGTGATCAACTGCGGCGGCCCCTCGTTCAATGTCTCGCCGGAGTTTCTGCTGGGCGAAGTGCGCCCCCGGCTGATCGAGATGGTGTCGCGCATCGAGGCGGCGCTGAACCGCTGAAGCTCCTGAGTGCGACAATGTCGGCTTCGTTGTCGTCAGGGATGTTTGCCATGAACCCGTTGATCCGCCGGTCCTTTTTGTGCCTGGCCGCTGCTTTCGGTGCGGCCACGGCGCTCCAAGCCAACGCCGCCCTGCCCGCAGACACGGTGAGCCTGGAGGTGGCCCGCGCCGACGCCGAAGCGGGCCGCGCCCTGCTGGTTGACGTGCGTGAACCACACGAGCATGCCACGGGGGTCTCGCGCGTCGCCAAGCTGCTGCCGATGCGCGAGATCGGTGCGCGTCTGGCCGAGATTCCCAAAGACCCGTCGCAGCCCGTGCTGCTGATCTGCCACACGCAGAACCGCTCGCGGGCCGTCTGGCAGGCGCTGCGCGAGCGCGGCTACACCAACGTGCGCTACGTCGAAGGCGGCATGTCGGAATGGGCACGGCGCGGGCTGCCACTGGTCAAGCCAGCGGTGCGCTGAAGCCCACTTTTGCTATTATTTAAATAGCTGTTAGCGCACACCCACAAAGCGCCAGAGCCGAATTTCATTCAATTTTTCGGTTAAAACCACGCATCCTGCATTACCAGCGTGCTGTCGTCCAGACTGCGCAGCAGGGCATGCTGGGGCACGGTGCGCGGCAGCTCCCAATGAAAGAACCAGCGGCAGGCCTGCAGTTTGCCCCGGTAGAAGTCCACATCCTGCGCCGTGGCGGCCTGCGCCAGCGCACCGTCAGCCACCACGGCCTGGCGCAGCCAGGTCCAGGCCAGCACGGTGTGCCCGAAGGCTTCGAGGAACACGCTGGCGTTGGCCAGGGCGCGGTCGCCATCGCTGCGCAGCAGCGGCGTCAGCACGGCCAGCGTGGCCAGCACGTCGTTCCAGGCCGCCTGCAAGGCCTCGGCGTGGCCGGCCAGCGCGGGCCGCGTGCGCGCCTGCGCCACGGTGGCCTGCAGCTCGCGGCCGAACAGCGCGATGGCCGCACCCTGCTGCATCACGGCCTTGCGGCCCAGCAGGTCCAGCGCCTGGATGCCATGCGTGCCCTCGTGGATCATGTTCAGGCGGTTGTCGCGCCAGAACTGCTCCACCGGGTACTCGCGCGTGTAGCCGTAGCCGCCGTGGATCTGGATGGCCAGGCTGTTGGCCTCCAGGCACCACTGCGAGGGCCAGGATTTGACGATGGGCGTGAGCAGGTCCAGCAACAGGCCCGCCTCGGCGCGGGCGGCCTCGCTCTCGCCGGTGCGCTGCTCGTCCACCAGGCGCGCGGCGTACAGGCCCAGCGCGAAGGCGCCCTCCACATAGGCCTTCTGCGCCAGCAGCATGCGGCGCACATCGGCGTGCGCCACCAGCGGCACCTGCGGCTGCAGCGGGTCCTTGGCGGCGGGCGGGCGGCCCTGCAGGCGCTCGCGCGCGTACTGCAGCGAGGCCAGATACCCCCGGTAGCCGTACATCACGGCGCCCATGCCGACGCCGATGCGGGCCTCGTTCATCATGTGGAACATGCACGCCAGGCCCTGGTGCGGCTGGCCCACGAGTTCACCCTCGCAGTCGTCCTGGTCGCCAAACGACAGCAGGGTGGACGTGGTGCCGCGCCAGCCCACCTTGTGGATCAGGCCCGATAGCGTCACGTCGTTGCGCGGCCCCAGGCTGCCGTCGGCGTTGACGCGGAACTTGGGCACGGTGAACAGCGAGATGCCCTTGACCCCGGGTGGCGCGCCCGGGATGCGCGCCAGCACCAGGTGCACGATGTTCTCGCGCAGCTCATGGTCGCCCGCCGAGATGAAGATCTTGCTGCCCTTGATGCGGTAGGTGCCGTCGGGCTGCGGCGTGGCGCTGGTCGTCAGGTCCGACAGGCTGGAGCCGGCCTGCGGCTCGGTCAGCGCCATGGTGCCGAAGAAACGGCCCGAAAGCAGCGCCCCCAGGTACTTGCCCTTCTGCGCCTCGCTGCCGAAGCGCTCGATCACGTTGGCATTGCCCAGCGTCAGCCCCACATAGGAGGTGGTGGCGCCGTTGGCGCTCTTGAACAGCGCCGAACAGGCCTGCGCCACCACCACGGGCAGTTGCATGCCGCCCTGCTCGTAGTCCTTGGTGGGCGCCAGCAGACCGGCGGCGCAGAAGGCGTCGAGCGCCTCGCGCACCTCGGGAATCATGCGCACGCGGCCGTTCTCGAAGGTGGGCTCGTTCTCGTCCGAGGCACGGTTGTGCGGCGCGAACTTCTCCTGTGCAATGGCGTGCGCCGTGTCCAGCGCAGCGGCGAAGGTCTCGCGGCTGTGGTCCGCGTGGCGCGGGCGCTGCGCCAGCGCTTCGGCCTGCAGCACCTCGAACAACTGGAAGTCGAGGTCGCGGCGGTTGATGAGCAGGGATTCGGGCATGGAGCCTCCGTTGTTCTGCATTGCAGAATTTCATGGCGATGGCCGCACCGCCCCGGCAGGGCCCGGGCAGCGACGTGAAGGTGCCGCCATCGTATGCGCGACAAGAAGGGCCGGCAACGCCACCGAGTTTCGCAGGTGACAGACAGCACAGCGGGCGGCCGATAGCATGGAACAGGCGTTGATTCTGCAATGCAGAACCATTGGCTTCTTCACTGGCCCTTTCACCCGGATCCCCATGAGCACCATCCCCTCTTCCACCGCCTACGCAGTGCACGGCCCCGTGGCCGTGGTGACGCTGAACAACCCGCCCGTCAACGGACTCGGCCACGCCCTGCGGAGTAGCATCGTCGCCGCACTAGACCAGGCGCTGGCCGACCCGCAGGTGCGGGCCATCGTGCTGACTGGCAGCGCCCGCGCATTCTCCGGCGGCGCCGACGTGCGCGAGTTCGGCACGCCCAAAGCCGGCCAGGAGCCCACATTGCCCAATGTGATCCGCGCGCTCGACGCCTCCACCAAGCCGGTGGTGGCGGCCATCGCGGGCGTGTGCCTCGGCGGCGGGCTGGAACTGGCCCTGGGCTGCCACTACCGCGTGGCCCAACCCGACGCCTCGCTCGGCCTGCCCGAGGTGAAGCTGGGCCTGCTGCCCGGCGCGGGCGGCACGCAGCGCCTGCCGCGCCTGATCGGCCTCGAACCCGCGCTGAACATGATCGTCTCGGGCCAGCCCGCTCCCGCCAAGGCCTTCGCGGGCACGCCGCTGGTGCACGCGCTGATCGAGGGCGATCTGGTCGAAGGCGCTGTGGCCTACGCCGCCCAGGTGGCGGCCCGTGGCGAACCGCTGCCGCGCGCCCGCGACCTGAAGGTCAAGCAGCCCAACGCCGACGCCTTCCTGCAGTTCGCGCGCAACACCGTGGCGGCCGCGAGCAAGCCCTTCCCGGCACCGCTGCAGTGCGTGGAGGCCGTGGCAGCCTCGCTCAAGCCTTTCGACGAGGGCCTGCAGACCGAACGCACGCTGTTCCAGGCGCTGATGCAAACGCCCGAGTCGCGCGCGCTGCGCCATGTGTTCCAGGCCGAGCGCGCCGCCGCCAAGGTGCCGGGCCTGCCCGAGGGCACGGTACTCCGCCCCATCGCCCGCGTGGGCGTGATCGGCGCCGGCACCATGGGCGGCGGCATCACCATGAACTTCCTCAACGCCGGCATCCCCGTGGTGCTGCTGGAGATGAAGCAGGAGGCGCTGGACCGGGGCCTGGCCACCATCCGCAAGAACTACGAGAACTCCATGAAGAAGGGCAAGCTCAAGCCCGAGCAGGTGGAGCAGCGCATGGGTCTCATCACGCCGACGTTGGAATACGCCGCGTTGAAGGATGCCGATCTCGTCATCGAGGCCGTGTTCGAGGAGATGGGCGTGAAGGAGGCCGTGTTCCGCCAGCTCGACGCCGTGGCCAAGCCCGGCGCCATCCTGGCGTCCAACACCTCGTACCTGGACATCGACCGCATCGCCACCTTCACGCAGCGCCCGCAGGACGTGATCGGCCTGCACTTCTTCAGCCCGGCCAACGTGATGCGCCTGCTGGAGATCGTGCGCGGCGCCCAGACCGCGCCCGACGTGCTGGCCACCAGCCTGGCCTTGGCCAAGCAGATCAAGAAGGTGGCCGTGGTCTCGGGCGTGTGCGACGGCTTCATCGGCAACCGCATGCTGGCGCGCTACGGCGCCGCCGCCCAGGGACTGATCAACGCCGGCGCCCTGCCCCAGCAGATCGACGGCGCGCTGCAGAAGTTCGGCCTGGCCATGGGCCCGTTCCGCATGGGCGACCTTGCGGGTCTGGACATCGGCTGGGCCACGCGCAAGCGCAAGGCCGCCGAGGCAGGCACGGAGATGAAGCCCATCGTGGCCGACAAACTCTGCGAGGCCGGGCGCTTCGGCCAGAAGACGGGCGCGGGCTGGTACCGCTACGAGGCCGACAACCGCAACCCCCTGCCCGACAGCGTGACCGAGCAGCTCATCGCCGACTACCGTGCCGCCCACGGCATCACGCCGCGCAAGATCGGCGACGAGGAAATCGTCGAGCGCTGCATCTTCGCGCTGGTGAACGAAGGCGCGCGCATTCTCGAAGAAGGTATCGCCGCGCGCGCCTCGGACATCGACTTGGTTTACCTCAACGGCTACGGCTTCCCGCTGCACCGGGGCGGCCCCATGCTCTACGCCGACACCGTGGGCCTGCCGCAGGTGGTGCGCAGCCTGCGCCGCTTCGCCGCCGAGCCGGGTGCCGACGCCTCCTGGCAACCCGCGCCGCTGCTCGTGCGACTGGCCGAAGAAGGCCGGAGCTTCAACTGACAGCGCCCCACACCATCCCACAGGACAAGCACACCATGACAGAAGCAGTGATCGTCTCCACCGCCCGCACCGGCCTGGCCAAGAGCTGGAAGGGCGCCTTCAACATGACCTACGGCCCCACGCTGGGCGGCCATGCCGTGCAGCACGCCGTGGCGCGCGCGGGCATTGATCCGGCCGAGGTCGAGGACGTCATCATGGGCGGCACCTTCGGCGAGGGCACCACCGGCGGCAACGTGGCGCGCCAGATCGCGCTGCGCGCCGGCCTGCCGGTGACCACGGCGGGCATGACCGTGAACCGGTTCTGCTCTTCGGGCCTGCAGACCATCGCGCTGGCCGCGCAGCGCATCATCGCGGGCGAGGGCCAGGTCTACGTGGCCGGTGGCGTGGAAAGCATCTCGTGCGTGCAGAACGAGGCCAACACCCACATGCGGCGCGACCCCTGGCTCATCGAGCACAAGCCCGAGATCTACTGGAACATGCTGCAGACCGCCGAGCAGGTGGCCCAGCGCTACAACATCGGCAAGCAGGCGCAGGACGAGTACGGCGTGCGCAGCCAGCTGCGCGCTGCTGCCGCGCAGGCCGCAGGGCTCTTCAAAGACGAGATCGCCCCCATGAGGACCACCATGGGCGTGGTGGACAAGGCCACGGGCCGCATCACCATGAAAGAGGTGACGATCGATTCCGACGAGGGCATCCGCCCCGACACCACCCTGGAGGCCGTGCAGAAGATCCGCGCCGCCCTGCCCGGCGGCGTGGTGACCGCCGGCAACGCCAGCCAGTTCTCGGACGGCGCCTCGGCCTGCGTGCTGATGGACCGCCAGCTCGCCGAACGGCGCGGCCTGCAGCCCCTGGGCATCTTCCGGGGCTTCGCCGTGGCGGGCTGCGAGCCCGACGAGATGGGCATCGGCCCGGTGTTCGCCGTGCCCAAGCTGCTGGCCAAGGCCGGCCTGAAGGTTGACGACATCGGCCTGTGGGAGCTCAATGAAGCCTTCGCCGTGCAGGTGCTGTATTGCCGCGACAAGCTGGGCATCCCCGACGAGCGGCTCAATGTCAACGGCGGCGCCATCGCCGTGGGCCACCCTTATGGTGTGTCGGGCTCGCGCCTGACGGGCCNNAGTACGTGGTGGTCACCATGTGCATCGGCGGCGGCCAGGGCGCGGCCGGTCTTTTCGAAGTGTGCTGAAACAACGGCCCCAGCGCGGGCCGCGAACAACCAAGGAGCAACAGCAATGAGCGTGAAACAACTATTCGATCTGACCGGACAGGTCGCCCTCGTCACCGGCGGCTCGCGCGGCCTGGGCCTGCAGATGGCCGAGGCACTGGGCGAAATGGGCGCCAAGCTCGCCATCACGGCGCGCAAGGCCGATGAACTGGCGCAGGCCAAGGCACACCTCGAAGGCCTGGGCTACGAGGTCGAAACCGTGGTCAACGACCTGTCGAAGTTCGACCAGATTCCGGCCATGGTGGACCAGGTGCTGGCGCGCTTTGGCACCGTCGACATCCTGGTGAACAACGCCGGCGCCACCTGGGGCGCCAACGCCGAGGACTACCCCGACGCCGCCTGGAACAAGGTGATGGACCTGAACGTGAACGCGCCCTTCTTCCTCTCGCGCGAGGTCGGCAAGCGCGTGATGATCCCCAAGGGCCGGGGCAACATCATCATCACCGCGTCGGTGGCCGCCATCAAGGGCACGCCGCCGGGCATGAACACCATCGCCTACAACACCTCCAAGGCTGCCGCGCTGCATTTCGCGCGCACGCTGGCGTCCGAGTGGGGCCACTACGGCATCCGCGTCAACGCCATCTGCCCGGGCTTCTTCCCGAGCAAGCTGGCCAACGGCCTGATCGAAAAGCTCGGCCCCACCATGATCGAGCGCACGCCGCTGCGCCGAATCGGCGGCGACGAGGACCTCAAGGGCGCCGTGGTGTTCCTGGCCTCCGACGCATCACGTCACATCACGGGCCAGGGCCTGGTCGTCGATGGCGGCGCCAGCCTGATCTGATTCACCAAGGATTTGCACATGGATTTCTCCTACTCCCCCAAGGTGGTCGACCTGCAGAAGCGCCTGACGGCCTTCATGGAAGAGCACATCTACCCGGCAGAGGCCGTGTACCACCACGAGGTGGCCGAGAACCGCAAGGCCGGCAACCCCTGGCAGCCCACCAAAGTGATGGAACAGCTCAAGGCCCAGGCCAAGGCGGCCGGCCTGTGGAACCTGTTTCTGCCCGAGTCCAAATACGGCGCGGGCCTAACCAACCTGGAATACGCACCGCTGTGCGAGATCATGGGCCGCTCGCATGTGGCTCCCGAGGCCTTCAACTGCTCGGCGCCCGACACCGGCAACATGGAAACCCTGGTGCGTTACGCCACCGAGGAGCAGCAACAGCGCTGGCTGCTACCCCTGCTCGACGGCACCATCCGCTCGGCCTTCGCCATGACGGAGCCCGCCGTGGCCTCGTCGGACGCGACCAACATCGAGGCGCGCATCGAACGCGACGGCGATGAGTACGTGATCAACGGCCGCAAGTGGTGGACCTCGGGCGCGCCCGACCCGCGCTGCGAGATCCTGATCTTCATGGGCAAGACCGACCCCGACCACGCCAACCGCCACAGCCAGCAGTCGATGATTCTGGTGCCCATGAAAACCCCGGGCGTGACCATGGAGCGCGCCCTGCCCGTATTCGGCTACGACCACGCCCCGCACGGCCATGGCGAGGTGAGCTTTGACAACGTGCGCGTGCCGGTGGGCAGCGTGCTGCTCGGCGAGGGCCGGGGCTTCGAGATCGCCCAGGGGCGCCTGGGCCCCGGGCGCATCCACCACTGCATGCGCCTGATCGGCGTGGCCGAGCGCGCATTGGAGCTGATGTGCAAGCGCGCACTGGGCCGCGTGGCCTTCCACCGCCCGGTGGCCGACCAGGGCGTGACGCGCGAGCGCATCGCCAACGCGCGCATCCTGATCGACCAGGCGCGCTTCCTGGTGCTCAACGCCGCCTACATGATGGATACCGTGGGCAACAAGGTCGCGCAGAAGGAGATCGCCATGATCAAGGTGGCCGCGCCCAGCATGGCCTACCAGGTGATCGACTGGGCCATGCAGGTGCACGGCGGCGCGGGCGTGAGCGACGACTTCCCGCTCGCCGCCGCCTACGCGAGCGCGCGCACGCTGCGCTTCGCCGACGGCCCCGACGAGGTGCATCGCAACCAGATCGGCAAGATGGAACTGGCCCGGTACATGAAGTAAGCCCCTGCGTCGCTTCGCGCCTTCCCCCCAGGGGGACGACGCCCATGGTCGGGCCCAGCCCGTTCCACGGCGTCCGCTGGCATGGCCTGCTCCGCGGCCTTCTGACCCGTGGAGCTGCGCCAGTGCCACACGCCCACGGGCAGCGATGCGCCAGGGATCACTGAAACCCCATAGCCAACGAATCACCCATGTCCGACCGCCATTTCGCCCACTGGCCGCGCACGCTGCCGCGCCACCTCACGGTGCCGGCCACGCACCTCTACCGCAACATCGAAATCTCGGCCCTGCGCTACCCGACCAAGGCCGCGCTGGTGTTTTACGACTCCGTCGTCTCCTACGCCCGGCTTCAGGACGAGACCGAGCGCCTGGCGGCCCACCTGCAGCAGGTGTGCGGCGTGCGCAAGGGCGACCGCGTGCTGCTCTACATGCAGAACAGCCCGCAGTTCGTCATCGGCTTCTACGCCATCCTGCGCGCCGACGCGGTGGTGGTGCCGGTGAACCCGATGAACCTCACCGAGGAACTGCGCCACTACGTGAGCGACGCCGGCGCGCGCACCATCCTCGCGCCGCAGGATCTGTTTGTGCAGGTGCGCCCGTTGCTGCGCGAGGGCGTGGCCGCTGCGGCAGCCGACCCCACAGCGCCCGGCCTGCGCCATGCCGTGGTGGCGGCCTACAGCGACTACGCCACCGCGCCCACCGATCTGCCGGTGCCCTCCTTCGTCAGCGCGCCGCGCGAGCCCGTCACCGAACCGGGTGCCGTGGCCTGGACGGACGCGCTGGCCGCCGGCCTGCGCCCCGCGCCTATCGCGGCCGGCCCCGACGACCTGGCCGTGATGCCCTACACCTCGGGTACCACGGGCCACCCCAAGGGCTGCATGCACACGCACCGCAGCGTGATGTACAACACCGTCGCCGGCCCGCAGTGGCTGGGCACGCCGCAGGACGCCGTGTCGCTGGTGGTGCTGCCGCTGTTCCACGTCACCGGCATGCAGAACGGCATGAACGGCTCGCTCTACGTGGGCGCCACCATCGTGCTGCTGCCGCGCTGGGACCGCGACGCCGCCGCGCAGCTCATCCAGCGCTACCGCGTCACGGGCACGCAGATGATCGTGACCATGGTGGTGGATCTGCTGTCCAACCCGCGCCTGGCCGAATACGACCTCTCCAGCATCAGCCGCCTGAGCGGCGGCGGCGCGGCCATGCCCGAGGCCGTGGCCACCCGGCTCAAGGAGCTGTGCAACCTCGACTACATCGAGGGCTATGGCATGTCCGAGACCATGGCGCCCACGCACATCAACCCGCCCGAGCGCCCCATGAAGCAGTGCCTGGGCATCCCGATCTTCGACGTGGACGCGCGCGTGGTGGACCCCGCCACCCTGGCCGAACTGCCCCCGGGCGAAGTGGGCGAGATCATCGTGCACGGCCCGCAGGTCATGCAGGGCTACTGGGGCCAGCCCCAGGCCACCGAGGCGGCGTTCATCACGCTGGACGGCAAGCGCTTCCTGCGCACCGGCGACCTGGCGCGCACCGACGAGCATGGCTACTTCTTCATGGTGGACCGGCTCAAGCGCATGATCAACGCCAGCGGCTTCAAGGTCTGGCCGGCCGAGGTGGAGGCGCTGATGTACGCCCACCCGGCCATTCAGGAGGTCTGCGTGATCGCCGCGCGCGACGAGCGCCGGGGCGAAACGGTCAAGGCCGTGGTGGTGCTGCGCGATGCCTTCAGGGGCCAGGTGAGCGAGCAGGAGATCGTCGACTGGGCACACGGCCACAT
>DMZZ01000344.1:0-2739 GCA_003484805.1 Comamonadaceae bacterium
GGCCGTTGGACAGGAACACACCGTCGGGGTTCATGGCCAGCACGTCGGCGGCCGGCGTCTGCGCGGGCACCACGGTGACGCGGCAGCCGCGCTCGGCCAGCATGCGCAGGATGTTCTTCTTCACACCGAAGTCGTAGGCCACCACATGGAAACGCGGGGCTTCGAGCGTGCCGTAGCCCTTGCCGAGCTGCCACTCGGTCTGCGTCCACTCGTAGGCGGCCTGGGTCGTGACCACCTTGGCCAGGTCGAGCCCGGTCATGGACGGCGCAGCTTTGGCAGCGGCGATGGCCTGGTCGATCAGCGCCTGCGTCACGGCCTGGCCTGCGGCCAGGCCGATGATGGCACCGTTCTGCGCGCCCTGGGTGCGCAGCAGGCGCGTGAGCTTGCGCGTGTCGATGTTGGCGATCGCCACCGTGCGCTCGCGCACGAGATACTGCGACAGGGTTTCGGTGCAGCGGAAGTTGCTGGCCAGAAGCGGCAGATCCTTGATGATCAGGCCCGCAGCATGGACCTTGTCGGCTTCGATGTCCTCGGTGTTGACGCCATAGTTGCCGATGTGCGGGTACGTGAGCGTCACGAGCTGCTGGCAGTAGCTGGGGTCGGTGAGGATTTCCTGGTAGCCGGACATCGAGGTGTTGAACACCACTTCGCCGACGGTGGTGCCGGTGGCACCGATCGAATTGCCGATAAAGACCGTGCCGTCTGCGAGCGCCAGGATGGCGGGCGGGAAGGTTCCCTGAAGAGACAAAAGCACTGGGTTCTCCGGATGGTTACGGTCGCCCGGCGCCTGCAGGCCACTCGCGCGCGAGTGCCAGTGGCTGCTCTCTGATGGGTTGTTGCTTTGGGTGCGGTCGGGCGACGCTGTTGCGAGAAAAGCCCCTGATTGTACTCGCAGACACCCACTGTTTGCTGACGGTTGGTGCACTGCAGCACAGTAACGCGAACGGGTATTGCCCGCCGGGAAGACCGCGAATCAGCTCCCGGCGCCGCTGGCGTGCAGGCAGATGGCGGCGGCAGCCGCCACGTTGAGCGACTCCTCGCCGCCCGGCTGCGCGATGCGGATGCGCCGGCTGGCACGCGCCTCCAGCGCCAGCGAGACGCCCTGCCCCTCGTGGCCCAGCACCCAGGCGCAGGGCCAGGGCAACTCGGCACGGTGCAAAAAATCACCCTCGTGAACATGGGTGACCAGCAGCGGTACTTCCAGCGGCGCCAGATCCTCGACGCTCAGCCCCTCGACCAGATCCAGCCCGAAGTGCGCGCCCATGCCGGCGCGCAGCACCTTGGGCGACCACAGGGCCGCGCTGCCCTTGAGCGCCAGCACCTGGCGGAAACCAAAGGCCGAAGCACTGCGCAGGATGGAGCCCACGTTGCCCGCGTCCTGCACCCGGTCGAGCACCACGCTGGCGGCGCCAGGCTGCACGGTGGCGGGCGCGGGCAGATCGAGCAGGTAGCCCATGCGCGCGGGGGACTCCAGGCCGCTGATGTCAGCAAAAAGTGCATCGGCAAGCACTACGATTTTAGGAGCTGCTCGCGCCCATTCTGCGGGCGTTTGAGGCCAAAATGACTCTGAAAACACCGCGATGGCGGGCCGCACGCCCCGCGCCAGCGCGGCGCGGCAGAGATGGTCGCCCTCGAGCCACGCCCGGCCCTGCTTGCGGTAGGCCGTGCTGTCCTGCCCCAGGCGGCGCAGGTCCTTCAAGAAGCCGTTGTCGCGCGACTGGATATGGGTCACCGAGGGTGCCGTCATGGCTGTCCTCCTTCCCCGGGCCGCAGATGCTGCGCCACGGGCGCGAACGAGCGGCGGTGCAGCGGGCAGGCACCATGCTGGCTCAGCGCCACCAGGTGCGCCGCCGTGCCATAGCCCTTGTGCCCGGCAAAGCCGTATTGCGGGAATTGCTCGTGCACCTGGGCGCACCAGCGGTCGCGGTGCACCTTGGCCAGAATGGAGGCGGCCGAAATGGCGGCCACCAGGGCGTCGCCCTTGACGATGGCCTCGGCGGGCACGTCGAGCACGGGCAAGCGGTTGCCATCGACCAGCACCAGCGCGGGCTTGAGACGCAGGCCCTGCACCGCACGGCGCATGGCCAGCAGCGTGGCCTGCAGGATGTTGAGCCGGTCGATCTCCTCCACGCTGGCCTCGGCGATGCTACAGCACAGCGCCTTGGCGCGGATTTCGTCGAACAGGGCCTCGCGCCGCGCGGCCGTGAGCTTCTTGGAATCAGCCAGGCCGGCAATCGGGCGGAGATCGTCCAGGATGACGGCGGCAGCCACCACCGGGCCGGCCAGCGGGCCGCGGCCCGCCTCATCCACCCCGGCCACAAGTCCCTGTGGCGGGTGCCAGGGCAGGCTGGCCTGCTCAGGCCTGGAGGGTTTGGCGGATCGCATCGGCGGCCAGTCGGGGGGTATCGCGCAGCAGGCTGCGGTGCAACGTGGTGAAACGCTGTTGCAGCGCGTTGATGCGCTCGGGCGGTGCGTCGAACCACTGCAGCACGGCGTCCGCCAGTGCCCGGGGCGTGGCAGCGTCCTGGATGAGTTCGGGCACGACAAAATCGCCGCTCAGGATGTTGGGCAGCCCCACCCAGGGTTGGAGCTGCTTGCGGCGCATCAAGCGCCAGCTCAGCGGATGCATGTGGTAGCCAATGACCATGGGGCGCTTGAACAGCGCCGCCTCCAGCGTGGCCGTGCCGCTGGCGATCAGCGTCACGTCGCACGCTGCCAGCACCGCGTGCGACTGGCCGG
>DMZZ01000344.1:2744-3609 GCA_003484805.1 Comamonadaceae bacterium
CATGCGCGCGCCACGCGCTCGATGCGCTCGCGCAGCGCCGGCACTGCAGGCACTACCATTTTGATAGCTGGGTGCGCCCGGTGGATAAGCGCTGCAGCCTCAAAAAACTTGGGCGTGATGTACTGCACCTCGGCCGAGCGGCTGCCCGGCAGGATGGCCAGCACCGCATCGCCCTGCTCAAGCCCCAGCTGAGNNATGCCGTGGTGCGCCAGCAGTTCCGGCTCAAACGGGAAGATGCACAGCACATGGTCGGCGGCGCGGCGGATCTTCTCCACACGGTCGGCGCGCCAGGCCCAGATGGACGGGCAGACGAAATGCACGGTCTTGATGCCTGCGGCGCGCAGGTCGGTTTCCAGACCGAGGTTGAAGTCGGGCGCATCGACGCCGATGAAGACGCCGGGCTTGTCTTGCAGCAGGCGCGCACGCAGCCGCTTGCGGATGCCGATGATCTCGGCCAGGCGGCGCATCAGTTCGAAGCTGTAGCCATGCACGGCGAGCTTGTCGCTGGGCCACCAGGCGTCAAAGCCGCGCCGGGCCATCTGCGGCCCGCCGATGCCCTGGCTGACAAGATCCGGCCACAGGTCGCGCAGGCCATCCAGCAGCAGACCTGCCAGCAGATCGCCCGAGGTCTCGCCCGCCACCATGGCGACGCGGGGGGATTGACTCATGCCTGCGTCCTTCAGCGGGCGATGCCCGCGACGGAACTGGCGAGGAAGGCGTCCATCAGCGCCACGTCCTGCGCCGCCTCGGGGTACGTGGCGGGCAGTTGCAGGATGGCCGCGCGCGCCAGCTCCAGCGTCAGCCCCTGTCGGTAAAGGAGCTTGTGCATCTCGCGGATGGCGCTGCAGGCAACCGGCGGAAAGGC
>DMZZ01000162.1:0-2839 GCA_003484805.1 Comamonadaceae bacterium
GCCAGCCAGAACGGCAGATAGCGCTGCAGCAGCGGCACCGGCTCGTTGATGGCGCGGTCGGCCTCGGGGGCGATCGTCAGCTCGTTGTGGCGCGTGCTCGGAAACTCGCGCGCCCGGTTGAACCAGCCCGCGCCCCCATGCAGGCCCTGGGCGCTCTGGGCAAAAAGCTGAAGCAAGGCGGGGTGCGTGCCCTCGCGCGCCAGCAGGGCCGTGGTGGAGGCCACCAGCCGCACGTCGGCGGCGGGCACATTGCCGGCCAGATCCACCACGCCCCGGGGCAGGGTGACGGGTGTGAGAAACGGAAAGCGCCGCCCGTAGGCCTCGTGCTGCGCAAAATCCATCAGGCGCACGCCAGGGGTTTGCAGCAGCATCTGCACCATGGGGGATTCGGGGGCCGAGGCAAACACCAGCACGTCAATGTCGCCCGCCAGAAAAGCCACCGTGGCCGGGGTCTGCTCCAGCCGTGACAACTGCAGCGCCTTGGCGTCCAGGTGGTTGGCGTCGAGCAGCTTGTCCATCAGCGTGGGCACGCCGCTGCCCTCGGTGCCTACGTTCACGTGCAGGCCCTGCAGCTGGGGCAGGGCGTCGAGCCGTCCGGAAGGTGCCACGCGGCGCGCGGCTTTTTCGCGATAAAAAAGCCACAAGGGCTCGACAAACAGGCTGCCCAGCGAACGCAACTGCTCGTGGTCTTCAGGCTGCAGCACGGCGGTGCCGCCCTGCACAAAGGCCAGGTCGGCGCGGCCCTCGCGCAGCAATTGCAGATTGGCCAGCGAGCCCTCGCTGGGCAGCAAGTGCACCGCAATGCCTTCAGCGGCCAGCGCCTGCTGGTAGCGCTTGCCGAATGCTTCGTAGGCGCTCTGCGCCGGGCCGGTGGCCAGCACCACGGTTTTGGGCGGTGTGGGCTGAAGCCACCAGTAGGCCAGTGCCAGCAGCAGCACCGGCAGCAAGGCCAAAGGCCCGGCGGACACGATCATGTCGCGCAGCGACAGCAAAGAATTGCGAAAGACCTGGGGCATGGACTGAAAAAGGCGGTCAGCCCAGATCTTCCACGCTGGGCAGGTGCAGGCCCTCGGGCGTGGTGATGCTGCGCGCCGCCTGCACCGCGCGCAGGGTGGCACGGGCCGTGGCCTCGGCGGCCAGGGCGCACAGCAGCAGCATGCCGGGGTGCTTGCCCGCCAGGCCGGTGCCCAGGGTGAACAGGGTGTCGCCATCGAGCTGGGTGTGCACCGGGTTGATGCTGCGCGCCAGGCCATCGTGCGCGGCCACGGCCAGGCGGTGCGCCTGCGCCTTGGTGATGACCGCATCGGTCGCCACCACGCCGATGGTGGTGTTGGTGCCTGACAGCAGCGACTGCGCCCGCTCGCCGCGCAGCAGCGCGCGCCGCGTGTCCGCCAGTCGCAGGCCGTCGGCAGTGCGCGCGCCTGCCACGGGCTGCGCGGTGTCGGGGTCGAGCACATCACCCACTGCATTGCAGGCTATAAGTGCGCCCACCGTCACGCCATCGACCGTGACCGAGGCGCTGCCGATGCCGCCCTTCATGGCCCGTGCCATGCCAAACATCTTGCCCACGCTTGCGCCCGTGCCCGCGCCCACATTGCCTTCGACGGGGTCGGCCCGCGAGGCAGCGGCGCAGGCGGCATAGCCCGCTGCTGCATCGGGCCGGATGCGCATGTCGCCCACCATCAGGTCGAACAGTACGGCCGAGGGCACCAGCGGAAGCCGGCCCACGCCGATGTCCAGCCCCACGCCTTGCTCTTCGAGCCAGCGCACGGCGCCCGTGGCGGCCTCCAGGCCCCATGCGCTGCCGCCCGAGAGCATGACGGCATGCACTTTGTCGACGAGGTTGCAGGGGTCGAGCAGGTCGGTTTCACGCGTTCCAGGCGCCGCGCCGCGCACATCGACACCCCCCACGGCCCCGGCGCGTGCCAGCACGACGCTGCATCCCGTGGGGCGGCGGCTGTCGGTGCAGTGGCCTACCTCGATACCGGCCACGCGCGTGATGCTGCCGGCGTCGTGGGCAACGCGGCTCATGCCTTGGGTGTGCGGTGGTAGCTGCTGAACACCTTGGTGCTGCCGTCGCGCGCCACCAGCAGCACGTCATACGGGTCGCGCCGGTCGCCGTATACGGCGCCATCCATGCCGGGCGAGCCCACCGGCATGCCCGGCACGGCCAGGCCGAGGGCGCGGGGTTTTTGCTGCAACAGCTTGCGCACATCGCTGGCGGGCACATGGCCTTCAAGCACATAGCCTCCCACCAGCGCGGTGTGGCACGAGCCCAGCTTTTGCGGCATGCCCAGGCGCGAGCGCGCGCCGGTGTTGCCGGTTTCGTGCACGGTGAAGGTGAAGCCGTTGGCCTGCATGTGCTCCACCCAGTCCTGGCAGCAGCCGCAACTGGGGTCTTTCCACATTTCGACAGCTGTGCCCTGGGGGGCGGCAGCGCGCACCACGGAGGGCAGGACTGCCACGGCCATGCCCGCGCCCAGCCAGGGCAGGGCGTCGGCGAGCCATTCGCGGCGGCTGCGCAGGAGGGGGGTGGGAAGGTGCGGTGCGGTCATGGCAGTGTTCCTGGGCCGGGGCCAGCTGTCACCGGGCCACGCGGGGGTTCATCGGATGAAAAAAACAGGGGATACAGATGCCCTCATTGTGCGGCATCTGCCTGTGTGGGAGCGCCCGCCATGGGCAAAGTTCACACCGCCATGTAGCGCCCGGGCCGGTGGTTCATGGCCAGCACCAGGTTCAGCGCCACGGCCCCGACAATCGACCAGGCCACGCGCATCGGCTCCACCGACCACAGGGCCAGCAGCACGATGCAGCAGTCCACCGCCATCTGCACCTTGCC
>DMZZ01000162.1:2994-8382 GCA_003484805.1 Comamonadaceae bacterium
AGCACAAAGAAGATCTTGCCAAAGCCGATACCCGTGCTGTAGTGCAGCAGAAAGGCCAGGCCGGCCGTGCCGCCCGTCAGCAGACCGGCGCTGGTGAAAAAGGCCACGCCCACAGAAATCATCAGCACGCCCGTGAAGATGGCCACGGCATCTTCGGTGGGGGTGTGCGGCACGGGCGGGGTGGGAACGGGGGCGGGGCGGGTCATGGGCTCTGGCAGGGCTGTGCGGGCCTGCATTCAACCACGCACGGCCCCGCGCTGGCTTGCGCCCGGCTTGCGGGTGGGCAGAAGCAACAGCAGCCTGTCATCATATTTGCTATCTATTCAATAGCTTATGGCGCTTGAACTGTATGGCTTTGAAGCACTTTTCACTGAATTTTTTCAGGAATGGGCGTGCCGCTCCTGCGCCAGTTCGCCCCGTGCCTGGCGCACCACGCTCGCGCCACCGCTGATCGCCAGGCCTGCCATGACGGCGGCTACGGCCAGGTCGGGCCAGGCCGCGCCGGTGCCAAACACGCCCAGCGCAGCAGCCATCACCGCAATGTTGCCCAGCGCATCGTTGCGCGTGCACAGCCACACGCCGCGCATGTTGGCGTCGCCCTCGCGCCAGGCGTAGAGCAGCACGGCCACCCCCAGGTTGGCCGCCAGGGCCAGCAGGCCGACGCTGCCCATGGTGAGCGGTTCGGGTGGAACACCCTGCCAGGCCCCCCAGGCCACGCGCCCGATGACGAACACCCCGAACGCCAGCATGCTGGCCCCCTTGAGCAGGGCGGCGCGCGCCCGCCAGGTCAGGGCCATGGCCAACACCCACAGCGAAACACCGTAATTGGCGGCGTCGCCCAGAAAATCGATGGCGTCGGCCAGCAGCGAGGCCGACCCTGAACGCACGCCCGCGCCCAGCTCGACCACGAACATGGCAGCATTCACGACGAGCGCGATCCAGAGAATGCGGCGGTAGCGCGGGTCGGCGCTGGGGGGGGTACTGCTGCTGCAGCCATCGTGGCAATGGGCGGACATTTTTTCTCCAGAAACTGAGGGATGGCATGATTGGAAACCCTCAAGTCACTCGAAGGTCAAGCCATGTCTGACGCCACAGCCTGCCATCGTATCGGCGAAGCCGCCCGCCTGTCGGGTGTGACGGCCGCCAACATTCGCTATTACGAAAAAGAAGGGCTGCTGACCCCCGGCGGGCGCAGCAGCAACAGCTACCGTCTCTACAGCGCTGCCGACGTGCACCGCCTGCGCTTCATCCGGCTGTGCCGGGCCATGGACATGTCGCTCGACGAAGTGCGCACCCTGCTGGGCCTGGACCTGACTTCCAAGGCCGATTGCGATGCCGCGTGCGACGCGCTCGACGGCCATCTGGAGCATGTGCGCACCCGCCTGCGCGAACTGCAGGCACTGGAGCACGACCTGCTGGACCTGCGCAACCGCTGCGACGGCAGCGGCAGCCACTGCCGCATCATCGAAGCCCTGCACGCCCAGGCCGACGCCCAGCCCCGGCCGCCCACGGCCCGCGCACCGGCGCCCAAACGCCATGTGTAGCCAGATTGCATTACTATGAAAATAGTAGCTGCTAGCGCTTGCAAACAAAGCGTTGCAAGCCATTTTGATTCATAAAAATGCCAAAGCCGCTATCATCGCCCCATGCTCTCCCGCATGTCTCTCCCTCACCTGCATGAGCGCCTGTGGTTTGCGCTGCGCCGCTGGGCCGTGGCCTGGGGCCGCATCGTGTACCTGGGGGCCGTGGTGCTGGTGCTGGCGCTCACGCCATCGAGCTACACCCGCAGTGCGCGGCGCAGCATGGCCCGGCACATCTATCTGGACACCGCTCCCATCCTGCCCGGCTTCACCGTGCTGGCGGCCCTGCTGAGCCTGGTGCTCACGCGCATCGTGGTCGTCACGGCGCTGAGTTACGGGCTCACGGCCTATGCGCTGGAGATGGTGATCCGCGTGCTGGTGCTCGAACTCATCCCGCTGACGGCTGCCCTGTTCGTGGCCATGCGCTGCACCATTCCCAATGGCGCGCGGCTGGCCGTCCTGCGCCAGTCGGGGCAGCTCGAGGCCTTGCGGAAGATGGGTGCCGACCCGGTGCGCGTGGAGCTGCTTCCGCGCGTGGTGGCGGGCGTGTTTGCCTGCATCACCCTGGCGGCACTGTCGTGCGTGGTGGCGCTGGTCATGGCCTACCTGGGGGTGTATGGTTTCAACCTGGCGGGCCTGCCCAGCTACACACGCATGTTCGGCCACGTGTTTTCCCCGGCGGTCACGCTGGTGTTTGCCATCAAGACGCTGCTGTCGAGCCTGGCCGTGGCCCTGATTCCGATGACCGCCGGCCTGTACGACATGGGTGAGGGCGGGCCGCATGAAAGCGAACTGGGCGGCCTGGCGCGCATGTTTGCCGTGCTGCTGCTGATTGAAGTGGCCTCGCTGGTGGGCAACTATTATTGAATTTGAGGAACCCAGCGCCCATGCAAGACCCCGCAACGCCCCCCCCAGTGCCGCCGCCTGTGGCCGAGGACATCCTGCGCCCCGTGGCGCACCTGGAACTCAAGGCCGTGGCACTGATGGTGTTCACCCTGGCGCTGATCGTCGGATCGGCGCTGTACCTGCTGTATGCGCGCGGCGCATTCGAGCCGACGCAGACGCTGGTGCTCACGGCCGACGACTCCGAAGGCGTGGTGGTGGGCATGGACATGACGTTTTCGGGTTTTCCCATCGGCCGGGTGCGCCGCATCGAGCTGGCGCCTGAGGGCAATGCGCGCATCGTGATCGACGTGCCGCGCAAGGACGCCCACTGGCTGCGCGTCTCCAGCATCTTCACGCTGGTGCGCGGCATGGTCGGCGGCACCAACATCCGCGCCTACAGCGGCATGCTGCAGGACGACCCCTTGCCCGATGGCGCCGTGCGCCCGGTGCTGCGCGGCGATGCCACGGCAGAAATTCCGCAGCTCATGGCCTCGGCACGCGAGCTGCTGACCAATCTCAATGCCCTCACCGCCCAGGACTCTGCCCTGGGCGCCAGCATGGCCAATGTGCAGGCGCTGACCGAGCGCCTCAATGGGCCGGGCGGCGCGCTGCAACTGTTGATGGGCAATGAGCAGGATGCGCGCAAGATCGTTGCCACGCTCGACCGCACCAACGCGCTGCTGGCGCGCATCGACAGCATGGCCGCCAAAGCCGACGCCCAGGTTTTCGGCCCCGGAGGCGTGATGCCCGAAGTGCAGGCCACGGTCGTCCAGCTTGGCGGCCTGCTGGCCGACACCCGTGCCAGCCTGAAAAAGGTCGATGCCGTTTTGGCCGAGGTGCAGGCCGTGGGCGCCAATGTGCGTGAAGGCACGGCCGACCTGGGCGCGCTGCGTGCCGAGGTCGAATCGAACCTGCGCAAGATCGACAGCCTGGTGAACGAAATCAACCGCAAATGGCCCTTTGCCCGCGAGACGGAGATCAAGCTGCCATGACCCCACCCGTACAGCGTGCCGCGCGGCAGCTTCGCAACAGCCTGCTGGCGCTGGCATGCACCGCCCTGGTGGCGTGCTCGAGCAAACCCCCGGTCCCCGACTGGCAGATGAGCGCCCATGGCGCCTCGCAGAAGGCCGTGGAGGCCTATCTTTCTGGCAACACCCGCGTCGCCAACCTCGAATTTTCCCGTGCGCGCCAGGAAACTGCCCGCACCGGCCAGCCCACACTGATGGCACGGGTGGTGCTGCTGGAATGCGCTACGCGCGTGGCCAGCCTGGAGCCGGGCGCCTGCAGTGCCTTTGATGCCCTGCGCGAAGACGTTGCACCGGCCGAACAGGCCTACGCCCGCTACCTTGCCGGGCAACTGGCACCGCAGGATGCGGCCTTGCTGCCTCCCGCCCAGCAGGCGGTGGCGGCGGCGCGCCCGGGCAGTGCGGCCCCCTTGCTGGCGGCCATGCCCGACCCGCTTCCCCGCATGGTGGCTGCGGGGGTGTTGCTGCAAACCGGCGCTGCCGACCCGCAGGTGATGCGTGTGGCTACGGACACCGCGTCAGCCCAGGGTTGGCGCCGCCCCTTGCTGGCCTGGCTGCAGCTGCAGGCCCAGCGGGCCGAGCAGGGCGGTGATGCCGATGCCGCGGCACGGCTGCGGCGGCGCATGGATGTGGTGGAGCAGGGCGGCACCCTGCGGTAGTGGCGGGTCAGTCGGCCCCAGCGGCTTCCACCACCCGGCCCAGCCCATCGATCACGCCGCTCATGGCGTCGGCCGACTGAACGGTGGCGTCGGGCAGCAAGAGGGTGGCCCAGGCCATCAGGGCCAATGCCACGGCAACAGCAAACTCCAGCAGGGCACGCAAGGGCCCCTGGCTGGGCGGCGGGGGTAGTCTGCGAGGCATGGTGAACCTTTCTCTGCACGCGGTCTGGAAAACAACGCGCCAGTCCACGGAATTACAGCGCTGCGCTGGCGCGAGCGCTGTCGGACAAAACCGCATTTACGGCTTCAGCCCCGACCCGGTGCCTGCTACGATGCCCCACCATGGGCGACGCAAAGAACCACACCGCACACCCACCCCCTTCCGCCCTGCCGGCCGAGCCCCTGGGTCCTCTGCCGCCGATGTCGCCGGAGCTGCGGCTGCAGTTTTCTGGGGCGCTGGAGGACGATTTCGGCCGCTACTACCACCATGCCATGCTGTTGCGCATGCGCTGGGCGCTGGGGGTGGCCATGGGCTTGTTCCTGCTGTTTGCGCTGCTGGACGCCATCAGCCTGCCCGAGCAGGTGCGCAACCCGGTGCTGGGGCTGCGCCTGGGCCTGATGCTGCCGGTGCTCACGGTGGCGTGGCTGTCCACCTACCCGGCGCGCCTGCACCCCTACATGCAGTGGATTGGCGGCGCTGCAGCGCTGATCTGTGGGCTGGGCGTGGTGGGCATCATCTGGTTCGCCCGCATCCACGCGTATCCGCTGCCCTATGAGGGCATCCTGCTGGTCACCTTCTACTTCTACTTTCTGACGGGCTTGCGCTTCGTGCCCGCCGCCGTGTGCGGGTGGGTGACCTTTCTGGTCTACCTGGGCATGGAACTGCAGTCCGGACTGCCTGCCATTGCACTGCTCTACAACGCGTTTTTCCTGGGAACGGCCAACATCATCGGCTCGGTGGGGTGCTTCTTTCTGGAGCACGCCATGCGGCAGAACTTTCTGTCGCGCATCCAGTTGCAGGAACTGGCCGAGCGCGACTTTCTGACCGGACTGCTCAACCGCCGCGCGTTCAGCGCCCGGGCGGGCAATATCTGGCGCCAGGCCCTGCGGGAGCACCATGCACTGGGCGTGGCGATGATGGATGTGGACTATTTCAAGCGCTACAACGACCACTACGGACACGCCGCCGGCGACGAGACGCTGAGAAAGGTCGCGCACGTCATTGGCAGCCACGCCCGC
>DMZZ01000336.1:0-4514 GCA_003484805.1 Comamonadaceae bacterium
GACATGCTCGAAGTGCGCAACAAGATGAAGGCCAAGGAAGCCGCCGGCGGCAAGAAGACGCTGCTGCTGGGCCCCAACTGCCCCGGCATCATCACGCCCGACGAAATCAAGATCGGCATCATGCCCGGCCACATCCACCGCAAGGGCCGCATCGGCGTGGTGAGCCGTTCGGGCACGCTGACGTACGAAGCCGTGGCCATGCTGACCGAAGTGGGTCTGGGCCAGTCCACCGCCGTGGGCATTGGTGGCGACCCCATCAATGGCCTCAAGCACATCGACGTGATGCGCGCCTTCAACGACGACCCCGACACCGATGCCGTGATCATGATCGGCGAGATCGGTGGTCCTGACGAAGCCGAAGCCGCCCTGTGGTGCAAGGCCAACATGAAGAAGCCGATCGTCGGCTTCATCGCGGGTGTCACCGCGCCTCCCGGCAAGCGCATGGGCCACGCTGGCGCGCTGATCTCCGGTGGTGCCGATACGGCCGATGCCAAGCTCGCCATCATGGAAGAGTCGGGTTTCATCATCACGCGCAACCCCTCGGAACTGGGCAAGCTGCTCAAGGCGCAGCTCTGATCTGAGCCAGGGCATTTTGTCCATTCCAGAAAGCGCCGGTGGCTTGCCCACCGGCGCTTTTTTGCTATCAGAATGACAAAATTGGCAGATGCAGCGCGTGGTCCTGGCCGGATGTCCCTGTCGCAGGGGTGAGGCCTCCGGCGCAATTCTTGCTTGGTTCTAGGTTCATCAAAAACCAAAGGCACGTGCACGTGGGGCAAATCATGGAGGTGCGGGAGGCAATGCGCAAGCACGGGGTGGCTGCCCTGGTGCTGGCACTGGCCATGGCTGCGCTGTATTTCGCCACGGACATCGTGCACAGCCTGGACCGGCGCATCTACGATGCGGCGGTGGCGCGCCCAGACCGCCAGGCCTTGAGCGAAGTCGTCATCGTGGCGATCGACGAGGCCAGCCTGGCACAGATGGGCGCCTGGCCGTGGCCGCGCGATGTGCATGCCCAGGTGATTGACCGCCTGGCCGCCGCAGGGGCCAAGACCATTGTTCACACCACCCCGCTGGACCATGCGCAAACCTATCCGGCCCAAGCCTATCTGCGGGACATCCGGGCCACGCTGGGCGCGGCCGCGCCGGAGGCTGCGACGCTGAGCGGTCTGATCGGCCGCACGCTGGACGAGGCAGATGCGGCGCTGAACACCGACCAGCGGCTGGCCTCCAGCATTCAGCGGGCCGGCAATGTGCTGCTGGGTAGTCGCGTTCAACCGGATGCACCGGGCAGCGGCGCGACAGGAAAGTGGCCGCCGTACGTGCATCGCAGCGCCCTGCCCGACCCGGGGAGCCATGCCTTGGCTGGCGATGGGGTGCGGCCCCCGATGGTGCTGCTGGGAGAGGCGGCGGCAGGCGTGGGGCACATGCAGGTGCTGCCCGATTCCGATGGCGTGGTGCGCAGCGTGCCGCTGGTGCTGCGCCAGGACGGTGCGGGCATGCCTGCACTGGCGTTGCTGGCCGCGGCGCACAGCCTGCGCCTCGGCATGCGGGATGTACAGCGGCTGAATGACCGGGCCATGGGTCTTGGCGGCCTGACCGTTCTGACCGACGAGCAGGCGGTGCTGCGCCCGCCCCACTATGCTGCGGCGCAGGGTGCGGGCGCCTTTGTGACGATCCCTTTTCACGAAGTGCTGGCAGGCAAGGTGCCGCCCGCGCGCCTGCAGAACAAGGTGGTGCTCATCGGAAGCACTGCGCCCGAGGTGCAGTCCTGGGTGACCGCACCTGGCGACCGTGCGGTGGCGCCCGTGCAGCTGCTAGCCGACCAGATATCGGGCATCCGGCAAGGGCATGGGGTCACTCAGCCCGTCTGGGCCATGCCCGCCATGGCAGCGCTATGGCTTGCCGTGGTGTTGTTCCTTGCAGGGGTGCTGCCCCGGCTGGGTGGGGCCGCTGGTGCGGGCATCGCCCTGGGGCTGGCGCTGGGCCTGGCGGGGGTGCAGTGGCTGGGTCTGGCGTTGATGGGCCAGTGGTTTCCAGGGGGGCTGGCAGTCGTCACCCTGATGGCGGGCGCACTGTGGCATGTGGCCCGCTCAGGGCAGGTGGGTTCCCTGGCGATGTCCCAGCAGGGTGGGCAGGGCGCCACGGAGGCAGACCGGATGATGGGCCTGGCCTTGCAGGGGCAGGGGCAGCTTGATATGGCGTTCGAGCGCCTGCGCCGCGTTCCGGCGGGCCTGCAGGTGCAGGACAACCTGATGCATCTAGCGCAAGATTTTGAACGCAAGCACCAGTACGACAAGGCACAGGCTGTATATGAGCATGTCTTGAGGCAGGATCGTGAGCACAAGGAAGCGCGGGCGCGACGCAAGCGGGTCAAGCGACTGGCGGAAGTTGCGGCGCAGGCAGGAGCCATCCCGGAGCCGCAGGCGCCGTCTGCACAAAGTGCCCCCGAGCTCCTGGGCCGCTACCACATTGAAAAAGAACTGGGGCGCGGATCGATGGGGGTGGTGTACCAGGGGCGCGATCCGAAGATCGGTCGGGTGGTGGCCATCAAGGCCCTGGCCTTGGGGCAGGAATTTGATGGCGCGGCCCTGGTGGATGCACGAGCGCGCTTCTTCCGCGAGGCTGAATCGGCCGGGCGCTTGCAGCACCAGAACATCGTCACGATTTACGACGCTGGCGATGAGCACGGACTGGCCTGGATCGCCATGGAATTGCTCAAGGGCCAGGATCTGACCGGTTTTACCCGGGCAGACCATCTGTTGCCGCTGGCGCAAGTGGTGTCGATTGTGGCGGCCGTGGCCGATGCGCTGGACTACGCGCACCGGCAGAACGTGGTGCACCGCGACATCAAACCGGCCAACATCATGTTTGACGCCGCTACCGGTGCGGTCAAGGTGTCGGATTTCGGCATCGCGCGCATCACCGACAGCAGCAAGACCCGCACCGGGCTGGTGCTGGGCACACCCAGCTTCATGGCGCCAGAGCAACTGGCGGGGCACAAGGTCGATGGGCGCTGCGATCTCTATGCACTGGGCGTGACGCTGTTCCAGCTGCTCACCGGCAGCCTGCCCTTGCGGGGGGCATCGATGAGCGAACTGATGCACCACATCGCCCGCACGCCTGCGCCCGATGTGCGCACCCTGCGCCCCGATGTTCCACCCGAGCTGGCCCGCATCGTGGCGCTGGCGCTGCGCAAGAACCCGCAGGAGCGCTACCAGACCGGCCGCCAGCTGGCGACAGATTTGCGCAACGTGGAAAACGGTCTGCGCGCGGGAGCTGCAGATGCACCTGCCAACCATTCACTCGTCTATGATGCGCGCAGCGACCTCAACGAGAAAAAAATGGCGGATTTTCAAGAAACTGTAATGGATGACCCCGTCCAGCGGGCCTCTGATTCCGCCATGGGCCCGGGTGCGCGATGACTGCGGTGAAGATGGCCTACGAGTTCCATGCACGCACCGACCCGGGACGCGTGCGCGCCAACAATGAAGATGCTGTCTGTGTGGACTCCCAGGCCCAGGTAGCGGTGCTGGCCGACGGCATGGGCGGCTACAACGCTGGCGAAGTGGCCAGCGGCATGGCCACCACATTCATCCGTACCGAACTGGCGCGCTGGCTGGCCCAGGCCGGGCAGCATCTCAAGGCATTTGACCTGCGCCGTGGTATCGAGATCTGTGTGGACAATGCCAACCAGGCCATTCTGGGTGCTGCCGAATCCAATCCGCAGTACTCCGGCATGGGCACCACGGTGGTGGTGGGGGTGTTTCAGGGCAGCCGGCTCATGCTGGGGCATATCGGCGATTCGCGCTGCTATCGCCTGCGCGCCGGTGTGCTGGAGCAGATCACGCGCGATCACTCGTGGTTGCAGGAGCAGATCGACGCAGGGTTGATCACGCCACAGCAGGCGGCACTCTCCACCAGCCGCAATCTGGTCACACGCGCCCTGGGGGTCGAAGACCATGTGCTGGTCGAGATCAATGAATTCAAGGTCGAACCGCAAGACCTCTACCTCATGTGCTCGGACGGTCTCAGCGAAATGGTGGACCATGCCGCCCTGACCGCCCTGGCGGCAGCCAGTGTCTCACTGGAAGAAAAAGCGCGGCGCCTCATCGACGCCGCCAACGCCAATGGGGGCCGCGACAACATCAGTGTTGTTCTGGTGCAGGCGGGCTCGGCCGAGGGCGGCAAACGCAGTCTCATGTCGCGGTTGTTGCGACAGGCATAGCGTTCATTTATTCAATTTCACATGCATTGGAGTGGGTCATGGCCAAAATGATCGTATCGATCGACGGCGTCGTTATCAAAGAGGTGCAACTCACCAAGGAGCGCACCATGCTCGGTCGCCGTCCTTACAACGACATCGTGATCGACAATCTCGCGGTCAGTGGCGAGCACGCCGTGATGCACATGACCGAGCACGAGGTCGAGGTGGAAGACCTGGGCAGCACCAACGGCACCTACGTCAACGGCAAGGCCATCAAGCGCCAGGTGCTGCGCAATGGCGACACCATCGA
>DMZZ01000336.1:4664-23106 GCA_003484805.1 Comamonadaceae bacterium
ATCACCCGGCGCCACCATGGCTTTGTGCTGGCCCATGTCGAGGGTCCAGACACCCCCATGCACAACGGTGCGCGCATCGGCCAGGCGCCTGTGCCATTGCACACCGGCGACATGCTGGAGCTGGCCGGCACTGAAATGCAGTTCATCCAGAGCTGAAGGCGCGATCACCCGCACCGTGCAGCCAGGGGCAGGCCATGGGCGATCGGGGCTTGACGAGACTGGGCAGACGCTTTGCAGGCGTGCTGCGCAGGCGCTGGCGGCGCATGGCGGTGGTCATGCTGCCTCTGCTGCTGGCGTTGCTGCATGCCACAGGAGCCTTGCGCATTCCGGTGCTGGAGCGCCTGGACCAATGGATTTACGACGCCCGGCTGCGCGCCACCATGCCGCGCACGCTGGACGAGCGCATCGTCATCATCGATCTCGATGAGCAAAGCCTGGAGCGCGTGGGACATTGGCCCTGGGGGCGCGACACCATGGCCCGCTTGACCCGGGAACTGATCGAGCGCCAGCAGGTCGCCGTGGTGGGCTTTGATATTGTCTTTGCCGAACCCGACGGCAGCTCGGGCCTCAAAAGCCTGCAGCAGTTGGCGCAAGGGCCGCTGCGTGGGCAGCCGGGCTTTGTTGATCAACTCGCGCGGTTGGCGCCTGAGTTGGATTTTGACGCGCGGTTTGCTCGCGTGCTCGAAGGGCAGAACGTGGTGCTGGGCTATTACTTCACCAGCGACCGCGATGGCAAGGCACGTGGGTCCCTGCCCGCCCCTGCGCTGGACGCAGCCCTGTTGCAAGGCAGGCAGTTGCGTGCCACCACCTGGAATGGCTACGGCAGCAATATCGCCCTGCTCGCGCAGGCCGCACCTGTTGCGGGCTTTTTCAATGCCATGAACGATGCCGATGGGGTGGTGCGCTCGCTGCCCCTGCTGGCCGAGTACCAGGGCCAGTATTACGAATCGTTGGCCTTGGCGGTGTTTCGCACGCTGCTCGACAAACCGCAGGTGCGCCCGGTGGTTGCCCGCACGGATGCCACCGGTGGCGCCCAGGCTCTCCAGGCCATCGAATTGCACCAGGATGGCCGCACTTTGCAACTGCCGGTGGATGACCAGCTTGCGACACTGGTGCCCTACCGGGGGCCGGGTGGCCCTCGGGGCGGGTCATTTCGCTACATTCCCGCCGTCGATGTCCTCGAAGGGCGGTTGGCACCTGCCAGCCTGCAAGGGCAGATCGTTCTGGTGGGGTCCACGGCGCCCGGCCTGCAAGACCTTCGCGCCACACCNNGGTGCATACCCCGGGGTGGAGACACACGCCAATGTCATCGCGGGTTTTCTGGATGGTACGGGTACGGTGCGGCCGGACTATGCCGCCGGGTTCGATGTGTTCCAGATCCTGTGTACGGGGCTGTTGCTGGCACTGGCGTTGCCGTTGCTCAGCGCCAGCGCGGCGGTGGCGCTGAGCGTCGGGGTGCTGGGCAGTCTGGTCGGCATCAATGGCTGGCTGTACCAGGCCCACGGCTTGGCCATGCCTCTGGCCACGGTGCTGGTGCTGGTGCTGCTGGCCTATGCATTGAACATGAGCTACGGCTACTTTGTGGAAAGCCGGGCCAAGCGCGGCTTGGCGCACCTGTTCGGCACCTACGTCCCGCCCGAGCTGGTGGACGAGATGGTGCTGGAGCCCGAGCGATACAGCATGCAGGCGGCCAGCCGGGAACTCACGGTCATGTTCTGCGACATGCGCGGCTTCACCGCCATGTCCGAGCGCATGGAACCTGTGCAGCTGCAGGCCCTGCTCAACACCATCTTCACCCGCCTCACCCAGATCATCCGGGCCGAGCGTGGAACCATCGACAAGTACATGGGCGATTGCGTGATGGCATTCTGGGGCGCACCGGTGGCCACGCCGGAGCACGCCACGATGGCGGTGCGCGCCGCTCTGGGCATGGTGCAGGCGGTGCAGCTGCTCAATGCGGAGCACCGTCAGATCGGCTTGCCCGCCATTGGCGTGGGCGTGGGACTGAACACGGGCACCATGTGTGTGGGCGACATGGGCTCGGACATCCGGCGCAGTTACACGGTGATTGGCGACGCCGTCAACCTGGGGTCGCGGCTGGAAGGGCTGTGCAAGGTCTACGGCGTTGAAATCGTGGCCAGTGAAAGCACCCACGCCCAGGCGCAGGGCTTTGTGTGGCAAGAACTCGACCGGGTGTGCGTCAAGGGCAAAGAACAGGCCGTGGCCATTTACCGCCCCATTGCCCCCGTTGGCACACTGACCGCCACGCAGCAGCATGCACTGGATGTGTGGCACGAATGGCTGGCTGCCTTTCGAGCGCAAGACTGGCCGCGGTGCGATACCCTGTGGCCGGCACTGCACGCCGCGGACCATGCACCGGCATTGCTGGCGTTTTATGACCAGCGCCTGCAGGCCCAGCGGGTGTTACCCTATAACCCCGACTGGGACGGTGCGACCCATTTCGACACCAAATAAACCACGGCATCCACCATGAAAGTCCGCGTGCTCGGTTGCTCCGGGGCCATTGCCCAGGGTTGCCGCACCACCTCGTTTCTGATCGACGGGCGCATCCTCATTGACGCGGGCACCGGCGTGGGCGATCTCACGCTCGATGAAATGCGGGCCATCGACCACGTCTTTCTGACGCACTCGCATCTGGACCATATTGCGGCGCTGCCGCTCATGCTCGATGCGGTTTCGTCGCTGCGCAGCACGCCGGTGCAGGTGCATGCCCTGCCAGAAACCATCGGGGCCCTGCAGGCCCATGTGTTCAACAACGTCATCTGGCCGGACTTCAGCCGCATCCCCAGCGCCAGCGCGCCCTTCTTGCGTTTCAACGCGCTGGCCGTGGGCCAGACGCTGAACGCCGCAGGCACGCTGCTGGAAGTGCTGCCCGCCGAACATACCGTGCCCGCCGTCGGCTATGCGGTGCAAGGCCACCGCGGCTGGTGGGTGTTCAGTGGCGACACAGGTTGCAACCCGGCCTTCTGGCAGCGCGTGAACCAGATTCCCATGGCCATGCTGGTGATCGAAACCGCTTTCAGCAACCGCGAAAGCACCCTGGCCGAGCGCGCCCTGCACTTGGCGCCGCACACCCTGGCGCTGGAACTGGCACAACTGAACCCTGCGCGCCCCTGCCCCATCTACATCACCCACACCAAGCCGTCGGAAACCGAGCTCATCATGGCGGAGATCCGGCAGTTCGATGCACGCACCCCCCATGGCTTTGATGCACCGCACGATATCCGGTGGTTGCGGGCGGGGGATGTGCTGGAGGTATAAGGGTTTGGGTTGTGAATGACATAGATGCGCGACAAGAATGTCATTTCTTGTGAGTGATAGGGCAGTTTGTTACATTGTGGCTTGTTTTTATAGGGTAAATGTTTCTTGAAGATGCTTATTGTTGCAGTTGCGTTTGGCACGGAAACTGCTTTTTTTAAGCGCATCTGCAATTTTCCTAGGAGATCTATATGAAGCGTTCTTTCCAAAAGGGTTTTACCCTGATTGAGTTGATGATCGTTGTGGCGATCATTGGTATCTTGGCCGCCGTGGCGCTGCCGGCCTACCAAGACTACACCGTGCGCGCGCGTGTGTCGGAAGTGATTCTGGCGGCAAGCTCCTGCCGTACTACCATCACAGACACTGTTCAAAACGCCCCGGGTGTAGATATTGAGACGGCACTCGGTGCATCCTGCTCGGTGACGGCGACCAAAATGGTTACCTCCGGTTCCGCAAGCGTCGATGGCGTGATTACTGTGGTAGGCAACCACACAAATCTGAAAGGCGACACGACCGCAACCGCAAACTCTGTGTCGATGGTGCCCTACGTGGGAGCTACAGCGTTGGCTGGCGCAACCGATGGCGGGAAAACGATTACGGAATGGAAGTGCGGTCCTGCGGCCACTAACCCCATGCCGCTGAAGTACCTGCCAGGTTCTTGCAAGTCTACGACCTAATCCAACCAAGCGGCAACATCATTTGCCGTTGAAAGGGTGGCTGATGCCACCCTTTTTTGTTTGACTTTCCATATGAATATATGTACGGAATCTCGGAAAAATTGCGTGCAAGTGGGATTCATCTTGGGCTGAGCGTATTGGTCGCGGCTCTGGTGGCGGCGATGGTTTTTCTTGTTTGGTATCCTTATCCATATCGTTTAATATCTGGCGGGCGCGATCTTTTTCTTATGGTGATTGCTGTAGATGTGATAATTGGGCCGTTGATAACGCTTGTTGTTTTTTCGGAAAAAAAACAGCGTCGCGAGTTGATTGCAGATTTTTCAGTAGTGATAATTATTCAGTTGGCGGCGCTTGGTTACGGAATGTGGACTGTTTATATAGCGCGACCAGTTTATTTGGTTTTTGAGTACAATCGAGTCGTTGTAGTGCATGCTGCAGATGTTGATGTTGCCCACCTGTCGGATGCGCCCGTGGGTTATCGCTCTATTCCTCTGGCAGGGCCAAAGTTGCTGTCGCTTCGCCAGTTCAAAGATGCGACGGAAAAATATGATTCAACGATGTTGGCATTGGGGGGGGTTCCACTATCTGCTCAGCCGAGACTTTGGCAGTCATGGGATGATTCGCGGGCTGAGATAATTAGAGAGGCTAAACCCGTCAATCAACTCAAGCAAAAATTTGAAGACCAGGCAGAAAATATTGATGGGCACATTCGCAAAATCTCAATCCCAGAGGATGAAATACTTTATCTTCCGCTGCTCTCTAGGCGGGATGCTTGGACTGCCTTAATAGATAAAAAAAGCTCCAGACCAATCGGGTTCATTCCTTTGGATTCTTTTTAATGTTTGCATGCGGGATTGGAGTTTTTCAGCTGGATTCAGGCTGGCGGTTGTCCTTGCGTTGGTCGTTCCGTTTTTGTTTTTTTTCACACGGGCACCTCTGACCAACTTTTGGCCGTTGATGTGCACTTGGCTGTGCGCGGGTGTTGCGGCACTTGCGTGGTTCGGTCTGAAGCGGGCTTCTCCAATGGCCGCGCCGGGGAAACATGCCGCAATGTGCGTGCTGCCTGCTGCCCTCCTCCTAGCCTCCCTCCTCGCAAGCGCCATCGGCCTCCTGCAGTACTTCGGCGTCACTGATGTGGTAAGCGATTGGCTGCATCCTTCGCAACCCGGCGTAGCCATGGGCCAGTTGCGCCAGCGCAATCAGCAGGCATCGCTTTTGAGTTTGGGTTTGTGGGCGTTGTGGTGGGTGGTGGCGCAGTCCACCCAAGGCCTGGGTGATCAAGGCGCGGCGGAGCGGCAAGGTTCGAGATCCATGACCACAGTGGGACTGGGCCTGCTCGTGGCCTGGGCGCTGGCCTTGCTGGCGGTGGGCAGCGCGGCCACTGCCTCGCGCACGGGGCTGGCGCAGTGGTTGGTGTTGTGTGTGCTGCTCTACTGGTGGCGAGCGACCTGGGGGTGGGTGCCGCTGGGTTTGGCGCTGGTGGGTTTGTTGCTTTACGGTTGGGCGGCGTGGCTGTTGCCGGAGCTGTTGTGGCAATGGACGGGCTTGCGGGCTGATGGCCTGTTCAGCCGTTTTGGGCAGGCGCCGGGTTGTACCAGCCGCAGTAAAAATTGGGGTCAGACTCCAATTCAAACAGAAATAGGGTTTAAACCCTGGGCGCGACTTTGAGTTCTAAGTTCGCCCATAGTGTCTATTGCGGTTACAGGACGATCAAATGCTCCGCTGTTGCGCCTGGAACGGCGTGAAGGTTCAGCCGAGCATCAAAGCTGACAAAACAGCACTGGTGGCGTACGGCCAAGCCCAGCAGGTAGCTGTCTGTAATTTGCCTGTGGCCCAGCAGGTGTTGCCAGTGCACCTGGTTGGCGTCCAGCAGGCTGTAGTCGTCGGCCAGAAAAGCGTGCGCGGGGTGGGCTGCAGCCTGTGCCAGGCGGTTTGCGACAGCGGTCAGTGGCAGCGCTTGGGGGTAGGCGGGCTGGGTCATGATGCGCAAGCAGCCATTTTGCGTCAGCGGGCAGGAGGCCCAGCCGTGGGTAATCTCCTGCTGCAGCCACTGCGTGGCGCGGGCGTGGTGCATGCGCGCCGCATCCAGCAGGGCGATCAGGACATTGACGTCGAGCAGGGCACGCATGGTCTAAATGCCGTCGGCATCGCGCAGGCGGTTGATGAGGTCGTTGCTGACCCCGACCCCGCGCGGCTCGAAGGGCACAAACCCGGTGGCTGTGGCGGGCAGGTTGCTGGTCGATGGCGGTGCAGCGCCCCCGGTCAGCGCCAGGCGCACCAGGCGCGAGATGACTTTGCCCAGGCTGGTGTTTTCGGCGCGGGCGATTTCCTTGGCGGCGATCAGGGTGTCGTAATCCAGATCAATGGTGGTGCGCATGACATGCCTCCTTCGTCCGTACTGCGGTGATGTCTTGATTCAAAAACATCGTGATGCAATCGCATCATTGGGCCGAAGGGCGTCGTCGGTATCATCCGCCCATCTTGCGCCGTCCTCCCATATCCCTCGCTGCTTTCACTGCCCCGCTGATGGCGCTGGCGGTTGCCTTCCCGTTTTTGTTTTCCTACACCCAGCCACCCTCTACCAACTTCTGGCCCTTGATGGCTGCCGGGTTGTGCGGTTGGGTGGTGGCGGTGGCGTGGAATGCACGCCGCGTAGACACGGTGCGGGGCGGCTGGATGGATCGCTCCGAAATGACTGCCTGGCTCAGCGCCGGCCTCTTGCTGGCCGCGCTGCTGGCCAGTGCCATCGGTCTGCTGCAGTATTTTGGCGCTGCCACCGGTCTCGATCCCTGGGTGCATGCCTCCAAGCCCGGTCAGGCCATGGGCAACCTGCGCCAGCGCAACCAGCAGGCCACCCTGCTCAGCATGGGGCTGTGGGCCTTGCTGTGGGTGGTGGCGCAAACCGAGGCGCATTTGCGTGCGCCAACGGCTGGGGAGGGCTCGGCGCAGTCCGGGGTCGCCTTGCATGGGGGCGGACGGCCGAGGCCGTTGTGGTGGATGGGGCTGCTCATGGCCTGGGCCCTGGCCCTGCTGGCGGTGGGCAGTGCGGCCACGGCGTCGCGCACGGGGATGGCGCAGTGGGTGGTGATCGGGGTGCTCTTGGCGCTGTGGCGCGCTTCACTGGGGCGCCTGGCAGTGGGGTTGGCGCTGGTGGGGCTGGTCATTTATGGTGTGGCGGCATGGCTGCTGCCCGATCTGCTGCTGCAATGGACAGGCTTTCGGGCCGATGGGCTGATGGCGCGTTTTGGCGATGCGCCGGGCTGCACCAGCCGGCGCGTCCTGTGGTCCAACGTGCTGCACCTGATCGCGCAGAAGCCCTGGCTCGGCTGGGGCTGGGGCGAGCTGGATTACGCCCACTACATCACGCTCTTTCCCGGGGAACGCTTCTGTGTGCTGCTGGACAACGCGCACAACCTGCCCCTGCATCTTGCGGTGGAACTGGGGGTGCCCGTGGCTGCGCTGGCGTGCGTTGCCGTGCTGGCCTGGGTCGGCGCATCGCGCCCCTGGAGCGAGACGGACCCTGCGCGGCAACTGGCCTGGGGCATTCTGGCGCTGGTGGGCTTGCACAGCATGCTGGAGTTTCCGCTGTGGTACGGGCCGTTTCAGCTGGTGACGGTGCTGGCGGTCTTTATTCTTTGGCGCAGGCCGGTGCGCGGGAAGGGTGCCTGGTGGCGCAGTGCTTGTTCCCCCCTCTCCCCCACCCTCTCCCGCAAGGGGAGAGGGAGACGCAGGAACCCACCGTCAACCTCACGCTTCCTCTCCCCCTCCCTCTCCCGCAAGGGGAGAGGGAGCGAGAGCCATCATGAGAGAGATGGAAATAATCATCAAAAAGTGCCTTTGGCGCTTATTTGGCAAACGTTGATGGCTCTCATTTTCATAGCATTCATGGGCTACGCCAGCTGGGATTACGCGCGGGTGAGCCAGGTGTACAAGCCGGTGCATCTGCGCTCCGAAGCCCTGCGGGAGAACACCCTGACCAAGGTGTCCGGCTCCTGGCTGTTTGCCGATGCCGTGGATTTTGCGATTCTGACGACCACGCCCGTCACCCCCGATACTGCGCAGCGCATGTATGTGCTGGCCACGGCCCTGCTGCACTATTCCCCCGAGCCACGCGTGATCGAGCCGCTGATCGAAAGCGCGGCGCTGTTGGGGCGGAATGATGAGGTGGCCTTCCACATGCGCCGTTACCGGGTCGCGTATCCGAAGGATTTTGAACGCTGGTCTCGCGCCAACCGGGCCTTCGCCGCCCCGGCGGGCGGCTGAGGTTGGCCGGGCTTGTCAGGCCGCTGGCGCGTCTGCCCGAGGGGGCAGCAGGTGTGGCAACATTTCTTCTACCAATTGCGTTACCGCCTGCGCCTGCAGGGCGTCGCGCGATTTTTTTAATGGATTGCGCGTGGGGCTGTTGGCCAGGGCCTGTTTGAGTCGGCTGAAGGTCAAGGGGTGCAGCGTGGTCATGAGTGCCATGTGGCCTGAGGCCGAAACCACCATTTGTGCAAAGCGTGCGGAAGAGGCCATTTGCGCACCATTGCCCACCTGCACCGCCCAGAAGTCACGCTCTGCAGAGGTCACTTGCAACGGATGAGGGTCGCGGTTTTGGGCCATGCGCCGGATCACGTCCACTTCGAAACCACTGGCGTTCACGGCGGTATAAAGCTGGTCATCGCGCAGGTCGAAGGTGGCGTCCACTTTCTGCAGGGTGGACAGCAGCGATTCGTTGCGCTCCTCCAGGGTGGACGCCAGCAGCAGGTGTTTTTGGGTGTCCATCAGCAGATCGATGTCCTGCGTGGTGGTGGCGTCATCGGCAAAGCGCACGCCACAGGCGCTTTCATAGGCAAACAGGGCGTGCGTGCCGACGGTGAGGAAATGCTCGCTGATGCCTGATTTGTGCAGTTGGTTGAGAATCTGCACGACGATCTCGGGTGTGCGGCCCACGCGATGCGCGCGATTGAGCTTCTGGTGCAGTTGCAATGCCTGACGAAGGCTGGTCACGCGCTCACTCAGCCATTTTTTGCGCGCCATGAATTTTTCGTAGACCGCCTCGGTCTCGGCAGTACGCGGCCCCAGGGATTTTTGCGAGTTGTCGGCATTGGTGCGGATCAGGTAGGTTTTGCCGCTGACCTGGCGCCAGAGCATGGACCCGCGCACGGTCTGGGCGGCCTTTTCTGCGTCGCGCAGGGCCGTGAACACCGATTCGGCGTCGATGTATTGCTTTTTTTGCAGGTCGCTGAGTTCGTGCCAATGCATTTTTTCAGTATAAATTCATAAATTCAATGTTCATACTGAAATCAAGCGCTGGGTGCATTCCTTGCGTCCAAGGGTCTGCAGGCAACGGCAGGGCCTCCGCTCTTGCTCCATCACCCCGCCACGTAACTCCCCGACTTCCCCCCGTGCTTTTCCTGCACGCGCACGTCGTGGATCGACATGCCACGGTCCACGGCCTTGCACATGTCGTAGATGGTGAGCAGGGCTGGGCCTCTCTTGGCTCCAGTATTCGCAGAGACTCAGCCCGTCAGGGGGGGCGAGATGAACCCCTCTTGCGAAAGCGCGTGAATCACTCCGCGCATCAGATAGTTGTTGTCAAAACCAATGGTGTATTGACGAGAATTCGAGGCAATGGGCTGCAACAGTTTGCGCTCCACCAGCTTGCGAACCTGGTACGTGCGTTGAGTGGCATTGAGCCCAGGCATGGCAACCGCCAAGTCCCCCGCCTTGGCAACGCCGGCGTTCACCGCGGCTTTCAACACCGCTTCTTCTTGCGGGGTGATGAGCGCGCGCGCACTGGCATAGGCCAGCGCCGGCACCAATATCTTGCTGGTCAGATAGTCGTATTGGGTGAGTCGGTCTACCTTCTGCAGTTCGAGCAGCACCCCCTGCAACACGTAGATGCACCATCCCTCCAGCCCGCCCGGTGTCCCCGCATCCGCACGACCTAGCATCTCATAGTATTTTTCGCGGTCGTTGCAGAACACGGCCGTGGGGTTGAGCACCCGGCCGCCAGCTGCGACGTTGAAGCCGTACTTGATCATCAGCGCGTAAGTCAGCAGGCGCACCACGCGGCCGTTGCCGTTGCCGAAGGGGTGAATCCAGCCGAAGCGGTGGTGGGCCAGTGCCACCTTGATCAGGTCGTACTTGGGCGCATCGCCCTGGTTGATGAAGGCCACCAGCTCTTGCATGTAGCCCGGTACCAGCACAGCGTCGGGGGGCAAGTGGTCAGACTGCGCGATAGCCACTGCGGTGGTGCGGTAGGCCCCGGGCGTCTTGTCCCCCTCGCGTCGGAGGTCGCTCACCGTCATGGCATGCAACTCACGGATCAAATGCTCCGACAACTGGCTGCCCTGTTGAATGGAGTCCTCCACATACGCCATGGCCTTCTCAATGTTGATAATCTCGCGCAGGTGGTCGCCCGCCAGCGCTTGGTCGCCCACGGCGCTCTCGACGTAGTCGGCTAGCGTGGTGTGGTTGCCCTCGATACGGGCAGAGCCTAGGCTCTCCAGCATATGAAACACATGCTTGAGTTGAAAGAACACCGGCGTCGGCGTGGAACCCGCAAGGCGAAGCCGGCGCAGGTGCTCCAGCTCTGTCAGCACATCCACCAACGGCGAATCAAATGCGGGGTTCAGCAACCGCAGATCGAAATGGGTAAATGCAGCCATGGGCGGGTAAGATCTTGAATGAAGGCTCTTGGAAATTTAAATTTAACCTAAAAAACACTTCAAAAACAATGATTTAGGTGTTTTTTCTGGAATTGAAAAATGTAATACGAGAATCAAACATCTGCACTTAGCGGTGATCGCATCTGCATTCCGGCCAGAATGGACTTCGGCGGTAGCCCAAACCGAGAACTCAGAAGGTGTGAATGAATCCGGCGTGCCCGAGCAGGCCGCGAAAACGCGGCCGATCGAGGCGCATAGCACAGCCATAGCCCGTGCTATGGCGAGCATTTGCAACGACGAGCGGGTGTGTTTTGGCGGAATGAGCGGGTATGGTGGGTTCGTTCACACCTTCTCAGGCCGGTACAAGTTTGAAGCTGATCTAGTAGCCTTACCGTGTGATGCGTGCCTGCCACTTGTTTGCACGCTGCCAGATCGATGCCATGCGCCTCTCCATTGGACAGGCGTTGGACAACACCCTGTTTTTGCACATCCGAAGCCGTGGCCGACAGGCATGGAAATGGAGGCCCTGACCGCCGTGCAGATTGCCCTGCTCACCGGATCTCCCTATGGCGCCACATAACTCCCCGACTTCCCCCCGTGCTTTTCCTGCACGCGCACGTCGTGGATCGACATGCCGCGGTCCACGGCCTTGCACATGTCGTAGATGGTGAGCAGGGCAATCTGCACGGCGGTCAGGGCTTCCATTTCGACGCCGGTCGGGCCCACGGTTTCGACGGTTGCAGCACAAAAAATGCCTGTAGCGCCCGGTTGGCGTGCGCTGGCAGCTTCGAATTCAATAGCAACCCGGGTCAGCGCCAGCGGGTGGCACAGGGGGATGAGGTCGCTGGTCTTCTTGGCCGCCTGGATGCCTGCGATGCGGGCAATGCCCAGCACGTCGCCCTTTTTGGCGGTGCCGGCCTCGATCAGGGCCAGGGTGGCGGGCAGCATTTCAATGCGGCCGGTGGCCACTGCGATGCGGTGCGTGGCGGCCTTGGCGGCCACGTCGACCATGTGGGCCTGGCCCTGGGCGTCAAAGTGGGTGAGTGCAGACATAAGGTGCGAACCGGGTGGGGGGGAAACTTTGGCGGATCGGGGCATCATACGGTGATGTACCTTGCTGGACGCGGCAGTTTGCGTTGGCAAGGGCGGGGGGTTCTTCGATGCAAGGTTTTAAGCAAAAAATGGCTTCAAGGCATACTGTGAAAGCGCTAGTAGCTTCGCTTTTAATAGCGTTTTCGCCCCATGCCGTGCTGCCGGTACACGCCCAGCCCCAGTTGCCCGCGCTGGGCGATGGCGGCGACATGACGGCCAGCGCCGAGCGGCGACTGGGTGACAGCATCATTCGCCACCTCTACCGCGACCCCGATTACATCGACGACCCGGTGCTGGTCGAGTATGTGCAGACGCTCTGGCAGGCTTTGCTGGCGGCCGCGCGCGAGCGCGGCGAGTTGTCGCCCGAGCTGGACGAGCGCTTTGCCTGGGAGGTGCTGCTGGGGCGCGACCGCACCGTCAACGCCTTTGCGCTGCCCGGGGGCTATCTGGGCGTGCACCTGGGGCTGATCGGCGTGGTGGCCAGCCGCGATGAACTGGCCTCGGTGCTGGCCCACGAACTGAGCCACGTCACCCAGCGCCATATTGCACGCCTGATCACCCAGCAGAACCGGCAGACCCCGCTGATGATCGGCGCCATGATATTGGGCGCGCTGGCCGCCAGCAAAAGCCCCCACGCCGCACAGGCCCTGGCCATGGGTGGGCAGGCCCTGGTGGTGCAGAACCAGCTGAATTTTTCGCGCGACATGGAGCGCGAGGCCGACCGCGTGGGCTACAGCCTGATGGAGCCCGCAGGTTTTGCACCGCAAGGCTTTGCCGCCATGTTTGAAAAGCTGCAGCAGGCCAACCGCATCAACGACAACGGCTCCTGGCCCTACCTGCGCAGCCATCCGCTGACCACCGAGCGCCTGGCCGACGTGCAGGCGCGCCAGCTGCAGGCGACGCCCGCACCGCCGCCCACCCTGGAGCATGCTTTGCTGGCGGCGCGTGCCCGCGTGCTGGCGCGGCCGGGCGTAGAGGTGCTGCGCCAATGGCTGGCCGAGCCCGAGGGCGGCGGCTTTGCCGCCTTGCCTGCCGCGCGCCGCTCCGCCGCGCTGTATGCCGCCGTGCTGGCGGCGAGTGAGTTGCGTGAAGCTGCAGTGGCACGGGCCCTGCACCCCCGTCTGCTGCAGGCCGTGCAGGGCGATGCCGCCGCGCTGCGCCAGGCCCGCTTGCTGGCTGCCGAGGTGGAACTGGCCGCTGGTGACGCCGCCAGCGCGTGGCGCCTGGTGCCCACAGGTGAGCAGCGGCCCGAGCGGATGCTGCGCACCCAGGCCGGGCTGCGCGCCGGGCAGGTGGGCGATCTGGCCGGGCCGCTTCAGACCTGGGTGGCGCTGCACCCGCGCGATGCGGGCATGTGGCAGTTGCTCTCCAGCGTGTGGCAGGCGCAGGGGCAGCCGCTGCGTGCGGTGCGCGCCGAGGCCGAGGCCCATGCGGCGCGCTACGACTATGCGGCGGCGGTGGACCGTTTCAAGGCCGGGCAGGACCTGGCGCGGCAAAGCCGCTCGGCCGCCGACCATGTCGAAGCGTCGATCATCGACACGCGCCTGCGCGCGGTGGAGTCACTTCTTCGAGAACAGGCCGCCGAGCGCTGATTCGATCAGCAGGCCGAGCACCGAATAGATCAGCGAACCCAATAGCGCCGCGCCAAAGCCGCTGACATGAAAGCCGCCGAGCACACCGGCGGCGGCCCAGAACATCAGCGCGTTGATGACGAACAGGAACAGCCCCACCGTGACGATGGTGACCGGCAGCGTCAGCACCACCAGGATGGGGCGTAGCACGGCGTTGAACAGGCCGATGACGAGGGCCGCGATCAGTGCCGACGTAAAGCTCTCCACCTGCACGCCGCTGTAAACATAGGCAACGAACAGCAAGGCAGCGGCGCTGAGCAGCCATTTGACAAGGAGTTTCATGCGTTCAGCATAGCGCAGCACCCGGGCACGCGCAAAAAAAGGGGGGCCGAAGCCCCCGTGCATGAACCGAACCGGCCCCGGCGAAGGCCGGGCGCAGCCTGCTCAGAGTGCTGCAGGCTCGGGTTTGGATGCAGCCGCATAGCGTGCGGCGATCCATTTGCCAATGGCCAGCACCAGCAGCGCGCCCGAAATGCCGGCGCCGTACTTGATCCAGTCGTTGGCCTGGTCGATCTTGAGCATCCAGGGCAGTGTGTTGGCGTTGGCCACGGCCGGGTCGGACACGAACATGGTGCCGGCAATCCAGCCCAGCAGCATGCCGCCGATGGTGATGATGGCGGGGAAACGGTCCATCAGCTTGATGACCAGCTGGCTGCCCCAGACGATGATCGGGATGCTGATCACGAGGCCGAAGATGACCAGGGGCATCTCATGGTGGTCGGCCGCGCCCTGGGCTGCACCGGCGATGGCGATCACGTTGTCGATGCTCATCACCAGGTCGGCGACGATGATGGTCTTGATGGCGGCCAGCAGCTTGTCGCTGGCGTCGATGTTGCCGTGGTCTTCATCCGGATCGGGGGCCAGGAGCTTGACGCCAATCCACACCAGCAGGGCGGCGCCGACGAGCTTGAGGAAGGGAATGGCCAGCAAGGTGAGGGCGAAGTAGATCAGCACGACGCGCAGCACGATGGCGCCGGCCGTTCCCCACAGGATGCCCTTGGTGCGCTGGTGCGCCGGAAGCTTGCGACAGGCCAGGGCAATGACGACGGCATTGTCGCCGCCCAGCAGGATGTCGATCATGATGATCTGACCGACAGCGACCCAGAATTCGGGGGTCATGAATTGTTCCATGGAGTCCTCTTGGTTCCCTAAAAAAGCAATGCGCAAGGCGGGCCAGCCAGCACAAAAGGCTCCAGAGAGCGTGGTGTGTGCCTTCGACCAGACCTGCGCGGGTTCGGATCGAAGGTCTTGCTCGGCGGCGCCTCGTGTGCGCTGCCCGACAGGCCGGGAGCATGTGCGACGCTCCGTATTGACGACCTGGCGATACCCGCACTGCGGGAGGGAGCTACTCCCCTTCGGACTGCGATTAGACCATCGCCAACCGGGGGGCTGCAAGATGTGGGTATTACGCATACCGGCATGCTGGCGGGGGTGCCGCTATCATGGTCCGGCCCATGGCCACCCTCCACATCACCGACATCGAAGCCGCCATCAACCACTGGCGGGCCCGTGCCCCCCGGCGGGACGACCCGGCACTCGCGCCCCCGCTGGATGCCCTGGCCGAGACCTATGCGCTGATGGTGTACCGGCAGCACGATGCGATCGACGATGCCGCCCTGTCGCCCCTGGCCATGGCGGCCTGGCTGGACTGGTACGCCAGCACGCCCGACACACCCTGCATCGCCATCTGCTCCACCAGCCAGGGCGACGACTGGTGCAAGGGCTGTGGGCGCAGCTTTGACGAGGTGCAGCACTGGCCGGCCTACAGCCCGGCGCAAAAGCGCGCCGTCTGGCGGCGCATCACGCTGCAGGGCACGGCCTGGCGGTTCAACCGCTATGCCGAGCGAGCGCAACAAAATTTAGCCGAAACAGCCCCTGGCGCTTGATGGACAAGCGTTGGCAGCTATCAACCCAAGAGCAACTCATGCGCCGTCTCACCCAGGCACCGAACATGGCCCTGGCCACCCTGTGGGTGGACCTGCTGTGCGAAGACGGCATGCCCGCCACGGTGCAGCGCCAGTACCTGGGCGCCGCGGCCGGGCACCTGCCGCCCGACGAATGCCTGCCCGAAATCTGGCTGCGCCACGACGAGCACCTGGAGCGCGCCCAGGCGCTGCTCGAAAAACTGCGCAATCTGCCCCAGCGCCGCTGGCAGTGCGTGTGCGGTGAAGTCGTTGAAGGGGGCTTTGAGCAGTGCTGGAGTTGCGGCACCCTGATGCCGCGCTGACCCGCTTATTTCCAGCGCACCGGCTCCACATGCACGCTGCCCTGCGTGCTGCTCAGCGTGAGGGCGCCTTCCTGCACCGTGGCCTGCAGTTGCATGCTGCGCTCGGCCAGCCGGGCCAGCTCCTGCGAGGCCTCGGTGGGAATGCGCCAGACCTGCAGCTTGTCCAGGCGCGAGAGCTTGGTTTCAATGCCCTTCCACCAGATCTCGGCCGCATGGTTGAAGCAATAGACGATGACCGCATCGGCCTTGCTGCAGGCCTTGGTGAGCGGCTTGTCTTCGGGCTGGCCGACCTCGATCCACACGCGCTTGCGGCCGGTGAAGTCGGTCAGCGAGGCGTCTGGGTCATCCGGGTCGGACAGCCCCGCGCCAAAGGCCAAAGTGCCATCGCCCTTGCACAGGTCATTGAGCTGGTGTGCCTGAATGGCGAGCGCGGCGAGCCGCACCATCATGCGCTCGTCGGTCTCGCTCGGGTGGCGGGCCAGCGTGAGCGCATGGTCGGCGTAGTAGCCGTGGTCGATGTCGGCGATCTGCAGATTCGCCTTGAAGATGGTGGATTTGATGGCCATGGGCCTATTTTGCGTGATTCACCACGCAAATCATCGACGCGATGGCCATGGGGCCGATTAGCTGGCCTTAGCCGCTGCGTTGGGGGTCGCCTGCGGCGCAGCGGGGGCTGCAGAAGGAAGCGTTGCGCATTGCTTCGAAATAGCAGCTTGCTGAACGGCGTCGTATTCGCCTTTCAGGCGTGAGTATTCGGCTTCCTGATGTTTGGTTCCGCCCACGGCAAACAAGGCGGGCCAGAACAGCAGCATGCCCACACCCACGATGGCTTTGTCGTTGGCTGCAGCCTGATCCAGGCGACCACCGAGTTCAACCACCCTTGTCTGGATGCGCTGAGTCTCCATAGTTAGCTGGTCGCAGTTGTAGGACTGGTATTGCATAGGCGAGACATAGGAGGCTGACAGGTCTTTCGAGGATGTTGCACAACCTGAAATGAGGATGGAAAGCGCCACAACGGAAGCCAAAATTTTTCATAAATTATTACCTTTGAAACATGATTGATGTTGTGAAATATCCCAAAATGGGATATTCCGAATCGGAATCTAGCATGGCCCGATGCTCTATCAGGCCCGTTATGTCAAACTACGCGATGAACTCGCGCAGATGCGACTTCAGGCCGGTATGACACAGTCTGAACTCGCCAGACGGATGGGGAAGGCGCAGTCCTTTGTTTCAAAAGTTGAAACAGGAGAGCGTTACGTGGAAGTTCTTGACTTCCTGCGCTGGTGCGAAATGTCAGGCACCGATGCGGGTTTGGTCTTGCAGCGTGTCAAAGAAGTGCCTGCGTAACTGCCCTTGATAAGCCAACTACGTTGATGACAAGGGTCGAAAGGGCTTCGACCGCGTTATGGGCGCAGATAGGGCTTGCAAAGAAAATCCATACAAATTGAAGATCAAATCTTCAATTTGTATGGATTGGTTGTTTCAAGACCGAACCGTTTGGCCCAGATGCAGGGCCAAAGCAAATCAAAAATAATAGCCTCCAGCGCTTATTACATAAGCGCTGGAGGCCAAAAAGGCTTGAAAGCGTGGCTCAGACCCGGCGCGCCAGCTCGGCCGCCTTGCCGATGTAGCTGCCAGGGGTCATGGCCAGCAGGCGGGCTTTTTCGGGCTCGGGGATGTCGAGCGAGCGGATCAGGCCGTGCAGCGCCTCAGCGGTGACGGTCTTGCCGCGCGTGACTTCCTTGAGCTTCTCGTAGGCGCCCTGCACGCCGTAGCGGCGCATGACGGTCTGGATGGGCTCGGCCAGCACTTCCCACGAGGCGTCGAGGTCCTGCGCCAGGGCTTCCTCGTTGAGCTCCAGCTTGTTCAGCCCGGCCAGCAGCGAGGTGTAGGCCAGCGTGGCGTAGCCCAGGGCCACGCCGATGTTGCGCAGCACCGTGCTGTCGGTCAGGTCGCGCTGCCAGCGGCTCACGGGCAGCTTTTCCGACAGGTGGCGCAACAGCGCGTTGGCCAGGCCCAGGTTGCCTTCGGCGTTCTCGAAGTCGATCGGGTTGACCTTGTGCGGCATGGTGCTCGAACCAATTTCGCCGGCCTTCAGGCGCTGCTTGAAGTAGCCCAGGCTCACATAGCCCCAGATGTCGCGCGAGAGGTCGATGAGGATGGTGTTGGCGCGCGCCACGGCGTCGAACAGCTCGGCCATGTAGTCGTGCGGCTCGATCTGGATGCTGTAGGGCTGGAAGGTCAGGCCCAGGCCTTCGGGCTCGTGCGTCTCGATCACGCGGCGCGAGAAGGCCTCCCAGTCAAAGGCGGGCCAGGCCGAGAGGTGGGCGTTGTAGTTGCCCACGGCGCCGTTCATCTTGCCCATGATCTTCACGGCGGAGATGCGCTCCACGGCGCCGTGCAGGCGCATGAGCACATTGGCCATTTCCTTGCCGACGGTGGTGGGGCTGGCCGTCTGGCCGTGCGTGCGGCTGAGCATGGGCACGTCGGCGTACAGGTGGGCCATCTCGCGGAGTTTGAGCACGATGCGGTCCAGGCCCGGAAGCACCACTTGGTCGCGGCCGGCGCGCAGCTGCAGCGCGTGGCTGGTGTTGTTGATGTCCTCGCTGGTGCAGGCGAAGTGCACGAACTCGGAGGCCTTCTCCAGCTCGGGGCGGGCCTCGAACTTGGCCTTGATCCAGTATTCCACGGCCTTGACGTCGTGGTTGGTGGTCTTCTCGATTTCCTTGATCGCAGCCGAATCGGCTTCCGAGAAGTTCTTCACCAGCCCCAGCAGGTAGGCGCGCGCGCCCACGCTCAGGGGTTTGAATTCAGGAAAGCCCGCATCCGACAGCGCGATGAACCAGGCCACCTCGACCTGCACGCGGCGGTGCATGTAGC
>DMZZ01000278.1:0-2006 GCA_003484805.1 Comamonadaceae bacterium
TTCATCGGCAACGCCCAGCCCGCCGTGGTGGTGTGCACGCCGGGCACCTTCGGCTCGGTGTCGATAATCGCCTTCACGGCCGACACGCGCCATGTGTTCACGCTGGGCGAGGAGCGCAACGGTAGCCTGCTGGAGCGCGCCGCGCACCATGCCAACACGCACGAAATCGCGCGCAAGGGCGCGGACGACCTGGCCGCCATCCTCTACACGAGCGGCACCACGGGCCGCAGCAAGGGGGCGATGCTGACGCACGGCAACCTGCTGTCCAACGCGGTGATGCTGAATGACTACTGGGGCTGGCGCCGTGACGATGTGCTGATCCACGCGCTGCCCATCTTCCATGTGCACGGGTTGTTCGTCGCCATCCACGCGGCGCTGCTGGGTGGCAGCAAGATGATCTGGCTGGCGAAGTTTGACCCCAGGGCCGTGATCGCCGCGCTGCCGCGCGCCACCGTGTTCATGGGCGTGCCCACGCTGTACGTGCGCATGCTGGGCGAAGGCGCGCTCACGCGCGAAGTTGCGCGGAAGATGCGCCTGTTCATCTCGGGCTCGGCGCCGCTGCTCATCGAGACCTTTCGTGACTGGCAGGAATGCACGGGCCACACCATCCTGGAGCGCTACGGCATGAGCGAGACCATCATGCTCACCTCCAACCCCTACGCGGCGGACAAGCGCCATGGCGGCCAAGACGAGCGGCGCGGCGGCACTGTGGGCTTCCCGCTGCCCGGCGTGGGCCTGCGCGTGGTGGGGGACGACGGCCAGGGGCTGGCTGTGGGCGAGACCGGCCACATCCAGGTGCGCGGCGCCAACGTGTTTAAGGGCTACTGGCGCATGCCCGAGAAGACGGCCGAGGAATTCACCCTGGACGGCTGGTTCAAGACCGGCGACGTGGGCGTGGTGGACGAGCGCGGCTACGTGCGCATCGTCGGCCGCAGCAAGGACCTGATCATCTGCGGCGGCTACAACGTCTATCCGGCCGAGGTGGAGGCCACCATCAACGAACTGCCCGGCGTGATGGAGAGCGCGCTGGTAGGCGTGCCGCACCCCGATTTTGGCGAGGTGGGCGTGGCTGTGGTCATTGCCCGGCCGGGCGCACAACTCGATGGCGAGGCGATCATTGCGCAGCTCAAGTCGCAGCTGGCCAACTTCAAGATTCCCAAGCGATGCTTCGTGGCGGCGGAGCTGCCGCGCAACACCATGGGCAAGGTGCAGAAGAACCTGCTGCGCGCTCAGTACCAGGGCCTGTTCGCCTGACGCTGCCATGAAAAAACGGGCCTGCATGGCCCGTTCTGCTATGGTTTTAGAAGCTTTCAGCGCTTGATGGTAAAGGGCTGAAGGCTTTTTTTATGCTTAACGCAGCACCAGCACCGGAATGTGCGAATGCGTCAGCACATGCTGCGTCTCGCTGCCCAGCAGCAGGCGCTTGATGCCTTTGCGGCCGTGCGAGGCCATCACGATCAGGTCGCACTTGTGCTTCTTGGCGGCGGCAATCACGGCCTCGGCCACCAGGTCGGACTTGGCGATCACGGCCTTCACGTTCAGGCCCTGGGCCTCGCCCTGGGTTTTGACGGCATCCACCATCTGCTGCGCGGCGTCACCCCATTGCTTCTCGATACGGCGGACGTCGCTGGCGTCCACCGGCATGCCGCCTTCGAAGTAGCTGCGCGGATAGCGAGGAACCACTTTCAGTGCCACCACTGCAGCGCCGGTGAGTGCGGCCAGCGACAGGCCGCTTTCCACGGCTTTTTCGGACAGTTTGGAACCGTCGGTGGCGATCAGGATGCGTTTGTACATGGGGGCTCCTCGGGTGGATATGCCTTGATTAAAGTAAAAAACAGGGTTTTAGAATTGATACAAGTCAATCGCTGCACTGCACAAAAACGGTAAGCTTGCGCCATGTCAATGATTTTCGCAGCGGCTCAGGATACCCGGGACGCAGCCATCGCATCGCAGGTGCATCGTTCGCCTGCCGATCCGGAGGGCGAGTCGCTGCTGGACGATCCGCA
>DMZZ01000278.1:2230-3966 GCA_003484805.1 Comamonadaceae bacterium
ATGATGTACGCGTGGCCCGCCTATGTGGCCGAGCCGGGCGATCTGTCGGCCGAGATGGAGCAGTTGCTGCGCTGGGCCTCCTGGGTCATCACGCTGCCGGTGGTGTTTTTTGCCTGTGGCCCCTTCTTTGGCAGTGCGCTGCGCGACATCCGCCAGCGCCGCGTCAGCATGGACCTGCCCGTGGCCCTGGGCATGGCCATCACCTTCGTGGTCAGCACGGCGGGCACCTTCGAGCCTGACGGGGTGTTTGGTCAGGAGGTCTATTACGACTCGCTGACCATGTTTGTTTTCTTTCTGCTCACCGGCCGCTGGCTGGAGTTGCGCCTGCGCGACCGCACCGCCGGTGCCCTGGAGGCGGTGATGAACCGCCTGCCCGCCAGTGTGGAGCGGCGCATGCCCGATGGCGCCTTCGAGCGTGTGGCGGTGCGTCGGCTCGGGCCAGGCGATGTGGTGCGCGTGCTGCCTGGCGAGGCCTTTCCGGCGGACGGGCGCCTGGTCGAGGGCCGCACGCTGGTGGACGAGGCGCTGCTCACGGGTGAATCAACGCCCGTGGTCCGGAATGTGGGAGAGGTCGCCACGGCCGGCAGTTACAACCTCCAGTCGGCCGTGCTGATGCAGGTGCAGGGCGTCGGGGCCGACACGCGTTTCGGCCAGATCGTCGCCCTGATGGAGAGCGCTTCACTGCAAAAGCCCCGGCTGGCGCAGCTGGCCGACAAGGTGGCCCGCCCCTTTCTGCTGCTGGTGCTGCTGGCGGCGGGACTGGCGGCGGTGTGGTGGTGGCCTACGGACCCCGGGCGCGCGCTCATGGTGGCGGTGTCGGTCTTGATCGTGACCTGCCCGTGCGCATTGTCCCTCGCCACCCCCGTGGCCATGTTGTCGGCGGCGGGCACGCTGGCGCGCCATGGGGTGCTGGTGCGCAACCTGCAAGGGCTCGAAGCCCTGGCCTCGGTCGACACGGTGGTCTTCGACAAGACCGGGACCCTCACGCGGGATGGCATGGCGGTGCACAACGTGCGCAGCCACACCGATCTCGATCCCGATGAAGCGCTGTCTCTGGCGGCGTCCCTGGCTCGGCATTCGCTGCACCCGGTCTCGCGGGCCCTGGCGGCCGCTGCAAACGACCCGCAGCGCGCGCAGCCGCAGCAATGGCGGGTGGAAGAACTGCAGGAGCACAGTGGCCTGGGCCTGACGGCACTGGTACGGGATGCCGAAGGCCGTTGGCCGGCCCGGCGGCTGTTGCTGGGCTCGGCCCGCCATGCCGGCGTGCCCGGCGAGCAGGGAGGTGGCGTGGGGCAATGGGTGTTTCTGTCCTGGCAGCCGGAGGGCGGGGCGCCGCAAGAGCTGGCGCGCTTCGAACTGACGGAGGATCTGCGCCCCGAGGCGCCCAAGGTGGTTGCCGCGTTGCGCCGCGCCGGGGTGGATGTTCAATTGCTGTCGGGCGACCGTTCGCCCGCCGCCGCACGCCTGGCGGCCCAGGCAGGCATCGAGCATTGGCGCGGCGATTGCTCACCCCAGGACAAACTCGATGTGCTGCATGGCCTGCAGTCGCAGGGCCACCGGGTGGTCATGGTGGGGGACGGGCTCAATGACGGACCGGTGCTGGCCGGCGCGCATGTGTCGTTTGCGTTTGGTCGTTCTGTTCCGCTGGCACAATCGCGTTCCGATTTCGTTGTGCTGGGGGATGATCTCTCTCTGGTGGCGCAGTCCATCGCGCTGGCGCGCAAGACCCTGCGCGT
>DMZZ01000278.1:4080-6061 GCA_003484805.1 Comamonadaceae bacterium
GCCCCGCGGGCTGTTTGATGATTGGAAGAATGGCGCACCATGGACATCCTTTATCTCCTGATTCCCTTGTCGGTCGTTCTGGTTCTGCTGGTGTTGCTGGGACTGTGGTGGGCCGTTTATCGCGGCCAGTTCGAGAACGTGGAGCAAGAAGGCGAGCGCATTCTTCGGGACGGTTGACCAGTGTCAACATAACAATGTCCCTAGTAAGGTTAATATTTACGCAGAACTAAGAGGTGACCGATGGATTCTCCAAAACAAGCAAATGCTGCGCATTACAACGATACCGTTGTGCGCCAGTTTTCAATCATGGCCGTGGTCTGGGGGGTGGTGGGCATGCTGGTCGGCGTGTTCATTGCTGCCCAGCTAGCGTGGCCTGAACTCAACTTCGGCATTCCATGGCTCAGCTATGGGCGCCTGCGGCCGCTGCACACCAATGCGGTTATTTTTGCCTTCGGTGGTTGCGCGCTGTTCGGCACCAGCTATTACGTCGTTCAGCGCACCTGCCAGGTGCGCCTGTTTGCCGGTCCGCTGGCATCGTTCACGTTCTGGGGTTGGCAGTTGGTGATTCTGGCTGCAGCCATCAGCCTGCCCCTGGGTTACACCAGCGGCAAGGAATACGCTGAACTCGAATGGCCCATCGACATTCTGATCACGCTGGTCTGGGTGTCCTACGCCATCGTGTTCTTTGGCACCATCGGCATCCGCAAGGTGCGCCACATTTATGTGGCCAACTGGTTTTACGGGGCCTTCATCCTGGCGGTGGCCGTGCTGCACCTGGTGAACAGTGCCGCCGTTCCGGCCGGTCTGATGAAGAGCTACTCGGCCTATGCAGGTGTGCAGGACGCCATGGTGCAATGGTGGTACGGCCACAATGCCGTGGGCTTCTTCCTTACGGCCGGCTTCCTGGGCATGATGTACTACTTCATCCCCAAGCAGGCAGGCCGTCCGGTGTACAGCTATCGCCTGTCCATCGTTCACTTCTGGGCGCTGATCTTCACCTACATGTGGGCGGGTCCGCACCACCTGCACTACACCGCGCTGCCTGACTGGACGCAGTCCGTGGGCATGGCCTTCTCGCTGATTCTGCTGGCACCCAGCTGGGGCGGCATGATCAACGGCGTCATGACCCTGTCGGGCGCTTGGCACAAGCTGCGTGACGATCCTATCCTGCGCTTCCTGATCGTGTCGCTGTCGTTCTACGGCATGTCCACGTTCGAAGGCCCGATGATGTCCATCAAGACCGTCAACGCGCTGTCGCACTACACCGACTGGACCGTGGGCCACGTGCACTCGGGTGCTCTGGGCTGGGTGGGTCTGATCACCATGGGCTCGCTGTACTACTTGGTTCCCCGCCTGTTTGGCCGCGACAAGATGCACTCCATCAAGGCCATCGAAATCCATTTCTGGCTGGCCACCATCGGCATCGTGCTGTACATCGCCGCCATGTGGATCGCCGGTGTGATGCAGGGCCTGATGTGGCGCGCTGTCAATACCGATGGCACGCTGACCTACACCTTTGTGGAGAGCGTCAAGGCCACGTATCCCTTCTACGTGATCCGCGTGGCCGGTGGTCTGCTCTACCTCGGCGGCATGCTGATCATGGCCTGGAACGTCTGGATGACAGCGATTTCGGGGCGTTCGGTGGCTGTGGCCATCCCCGCCATCAAGCCTGCCCACGCCTAAAACTCGAGGTAACCCTACATGTCTCAAAACAATACTTCGACAGGTTTCACCCACGAGAAGGTGGAAACCAACAACTTCCTGATGATCGTCCTGATCGTCCTGGTTATCGCTGTCGGTGGTCTGGTGGAAATTGTTCCGCTGTTTTTCCAGAAGTCGACGACGGAAGCCGTCAAAGGTGTGGAGCCCTACGCTCCGCTGCAACTGATGGGCCGCGACGTGTACCTGCGTGAGGGTTGCTACAACTGCCACTCGCAGATGATCCGTCCCTTCCGTGCCGAGACACTGCGCTACGGCCACT
>DMZZ01000074.1:0-3156 GCA_003484805.1 Comamonadaceae bacterium
GGGCGCGTGGGTTTCGACCACGGCGATCACCTTGGCCGGGTCACAGCGCAGATAGGCTTAGCCAATGCGGTCGTCGGGGCGCACCAGCGGGATCGGGCGGCGGTTGGGCGGCAGGTCGGTGCCGTAGTAGATGTCGTGCATGCCCTCCAGGCCGGCGTTCTGGCGGTGGTTGACCTCCAGGATCACCTTGTCGGCCAGATCCAGCCAGGTCTTGTTGTTGCCCACCGAGGCGGAGGGGATGAGCCGCCCGTCGGGCAGGATGCCCGCCACTTCGACCACGGCCACGTCGAGGTGGCCCATGAAACCGAACCACACGAACTGCGCCACGTGCGAGAGGTGGATGTCCATGTACTGCATCTGGCCGGCGTTGATGCGCTGGCGGCAGGTCGGGTCGGACTGGTAGGGCATGCGCATCTCGATGCCGTCGACCTTGGCGAGCGCGCCGTCGAGTTCGGGGCCGGTCGAGGCGCCGGTCCACAGGCCGATCTTGAAGCCCTTGCCCTGGGCGTTGAGGCTCTCGATGCGCCGGGCCAGCGCCTGCGGCACGGACTTGGGCGAACCCGAACCGGTGAACCCGCTCATGCCCACGTTGGCGCCTGCCGGGATCAGCGCGGCGGCCTCGTCGGCCGACATGATGCGCTGCTGCAGGATGGGGTGGTGGATGCGGGGGGTCTCGGGCATGGACAAATTCCTGGGAAGCCGTGCGGTGCATGGCGGGACAAGTCCCGGAGTGTATCCGGGACGCTCCTGATTCCTAGGGTTTACCCTGATGTTCGGCTGACGCCGCTCCGTCGCCCCGGTTGAGCAGGGCGTAGAGCACGATGGCGCCGAACGTGGCGGTGCCGATGCCGCCCATCGCAAAGTCGCCGAACTTGAGCGTGAAGTCGCCCGTGCCCAGGATGAGCGTGATGGCGGCCACGATGAGGTTCTTGTTCTGCGAGAAGTCCACCTTGTTGTCCACCCAGATCTTGGCCCCGGCCACGGCGATCAGGCCGAACACCACGATGGACACGCCGCCCATCACCGGCAGCGGGATGGTCTGGATCACGGCGCCGAACTTGGGCGAGAAGCCCAGCACCACGGCAATGAGCGCAGCCACAAAAAACACGGCGGTGGAATAGATCTTGGTGGCGGCCATCACGCCGATGTTCTCGGCGTAGGTGGTCACGCCGGTGCCGCCCGCGCCGCCGCTGACCATGGTGGCAATGCCGTCGCCGATGAAGGCGCGGCCCATGTACTGGTCCAGGTTGCGGCCGGTCATGGCGGTGACGGCCTTGATGTGGCCCAGGTTCTCGGCCACCAGAATGATGGCCACCGGGGCAATGAGCAGCATGGCCGGGCCGCTGAACACGGGTGTGGCGAAGCCGGGCATACCGAACCAGGGCGCGTTGGCCAGGATGCTGAGGTCCATGGGCTTGCCCAGGCCCAGGCCGTTGGTGAGCACCGCGTAGATGATGCTGGCCACGATTAGGCCCACCAGAATCAAGAGGCGCTGCACCATCCCGCGCGTGAGCACGGCCACCAGACCCACGCAGACGAAGGTCACGGCCTGCATCCAGCTGTCGAAGTTGCTCGCCGCCATGTTCTTGATGGGGATGCCTGCCAGGTTCAGGCCGATCACCGCCACCACCGAACCCGTGACCACGGGCGGCATGAACCGCTCGATCCAGCCCGTGCCCACCATCTGCACGACGGCACCAATGATGGTGTAGAGCAGGCCGCAGGCGATGATGCCGCCCAGCGCCACGCCGATGTTGGCGTTCGGCCCCTTGCCTGCGTAGGCCGTAGCGGCAATCACCACGCCGATGAAGGCAAAGCTCGACCCCAGGTAGCTGGGCACCTTGCCTCCGGTGATGAGGAAGAAGATCAGCGTGCCGACGCCGCTCATCAGGATGGCCAGGTTCGGGTCAAAGCCCATGAGGATGGGCGCCAGCACTGTGGCGCCGAACATGGCGATGACGTGCTGCACGCCCATCATGGCCGTCTGCGGCCAGGCCAGTCGCTCATGCGGGCCGATCACCCCGCCTCGCGCCAGCACGTCGGCGCTCTTTTCCTGCCAGTCGAACATTCCCATGGTGATTCCCTCGATAGATTGGTGGCGGCGATGCTACGCGAAACAGGCCCGCAGTGGGAGCGTCGTGGGGGTGTGGCAGCGGCTACCATCGCGCCCGTACCCGTTCTCTCGGTGTGTCCGCATGTCCTCCAGCCCCCGCATTGCCTGCCCTTCCTGCCGACAGTCCATGGAGGTGCACCGTTTCACCGCCCATACGGGCCAGGCGCTGGAGATCGACGTCTGCTACGCCTGTCAGGGCCTGTGGCTGGACCACAGCGAAAACCTGCAGCTTCCGCCCGCCGCCGTGGTGGAGCTGTTCCGCCTGCTGCATGCGCACCGCAGCGACCAGCGCCACCCGCTGCAGGCCCGCATGGACTGCCCGCGCTGCAGCCGGACGCTGGCGCAAGGCTTTGACGTGGTGCGCAGCGGGCGCTACATGACCTATCGGTGCGCATCGCGCCACGGCCGCTTCAGCACCTTCTCCTCGTTCATGGTCGAGAAAGGCTTTGTGCGCCACATGACACCGATCGAGGTGCAGGACCTGGCCCAACGGGTCGGCGCCGTGTACTGCACGAGTTGCGGCGCCCCGGTGGACATTCGCAAGGACCACGCCTGCCCCTACTGCCGTGCCGCTTTCTCGCTGCTCGACCCGGACGCGGTGCGCAAGGCCCTCGACGGCTACGCCCGGCCCCACAGCCCCGGCGCCCCGGTGCCCGCCACCGTGGACATTGCCGACGCGCTGATCACCATCGAGCGCGACCGCAACCGGGCTGAGCGCGAACGCCTGCAGAAAGGCAGCTTCGGCCTGGGGCGCAACGATGCCGAACTGACCGGCGACCTGCTGGCGGCGGGGGTGGAAATCATCTGGAAAGTGCTTTCCAAATAGGCCCTGCGGTCTGCGCTGTCTCCACGGCGACAGGGTGGCCGACACAAAACGGGTGCGCCGTGCGGCCGGGGGCGCTACGCTAGACCACCATGACAGCGCCCTACCTTCCCCAACTCCGCCTGTACCAGGACTGGCTGCGCACGCAGCGTGGCCTGGTGTTTGATGATTTCGACGCGCTCTGGCGCTGGTCCACCACCGATCTCGATGCCTTCTGGCA